>NZ_CALUHA010000003.1:0-130386 GCF_944320325.1 Alistipes megaguti | reverse complement strand
AGCGCCGCCTGCAACAGGTTGAACTCCTCGTTCTCGTAGACCACCTTCTTCGTCAGCCCGAAGCAGTTGAGCGGCTTGCCGCGCAGCGAGAAGACCGCCTGCGTACGCACGTCGCGGCTCTTGGTGATCGAACCCGACGCCGAATTGCCCTCCGTGATGAAGATCATCGACTGCTCGGCCAGTTCGTTCTTGTCCGTGCGGTGGATCTTGCAGTCGCGCAGCTTGCGGTTGTTGAGCGACACCTTCCTGGCCGTTTCGCGCGCCTTCTTCTGTACGCCCGAGATCGCCTTGCGCTCCTTCTCGTTCTCGACGATCTTCCGCTGCAGGATCTGAGCCGTCTCGGGGTGTTTGTGCAGGTAGTCGTCGAGGTGTTTGCCCAGAAACTCCATCACGAAGTTGCGGATCGTCGGGCCCGACTTCGACATCTCCTTCGAACCGAGTTTCGTCTTGGTCTGCGACTCGAAGATCGGGCTCGAAACCCGGATCGAAATGGCCCCGATGAACGACGTGCGGATGTCCGACTGGTCGTAGTCCTTGTGGTAGAACTCGCGGACGGTCTTGGCAAAGGCTTCGCGGAAGGCCGCCTGGTGCGTGCCGCCCTGCGTCGTGTACTGTCCGTTAACGAACGAGTAGCAGCTCTCGCCGTAGCCCGTGCCGTGGGTGATGGCCACCTCGATGTCCTCGCCCGAGAGGTGAATCGGCGGATAGAGCGGCTCCTCGGACATGTTCTCGTTCAGCAGGTCGAGCAGTCCGTTCTTCGAGGCGTACGACTTGCCGTTCAGGCGGATCGTCAGCCCCCGGTTCAGGTACGTATAGTTGCGCACCAGCTGCTCGACATACTCCAGATTGTAGCTGTAGGAGCCGAAGACCTCCTCGTCGACCCGGAAACGGATCTCCGTGCCGTTCTTCTCCGTGAGGCCGCTCTCCCAGCGGTCGCTCTGTTCGAGGCCCTTCTCGAAATAGACCGTATGGGCCTCGCCGTCGCGCACCGACCGCGCCCAGAACTGGCTCGAAAGGTAGTTCACCGCCTTGACGCCCACACCGTTCAGACCCACGGTCTTCTTGAAAGCCGCGCCCTCCTCGTCATCGTCGTACTTGCCGCCCGTATTCATCACGCTCACCGCCGCCGAGAGCGACTTGAGCGGAATGCCGCGCCCGTAGTCGCGCACCGTCACCAGACCGTCCGCAACCGTGATGTCGATCTGGTGGCCGAAACCGTTCATGTACTCGTCGATCGAGTTGTCGGTCACCTCCTTGATCAACACGTAGATACCGTCGTCGGGCTGCGTGCCGTCGCCCAGCTTGCCGATATACATGCCCGGACGCAGCCGCACGTGCTCACGCGGGGTGAGCGTCCGGATCGCGTCGTCGCCGTAGTTGTTCTGATTCGTATTGAGTAAATCTGCCATAGTCTATCGTTTTTGCCGGATCTCGGCCAGCGCCGCGCACATCGAGTCGTGGACCTCCTCCATCAGTTCGTGCGGGTCCGTCGCCGCCACGCGCTCCGCCGGAATCGGCGGCAGAACCCGAATCGTGATCCGGTTGCCCCAGTTGAAGAGCAGATTCCGGCGGATCAGCGTCCGCGTGCCGTCCATCACCACCGGCAGGATATCGACCCCGGCCTCACGCGCCAGCGTGAAGGCCCCCGGCTTGAAACGGTGGATCTCCCCGTCCTTCGAGCGCGTACCCTCGGGAAAGATCGCAATCGACGCCCCGCGCGAGATCCACTCCTTGCCCTGGTGGATCATCTGCTCCAGCGCCGCGGTCGCACGGCCCCGGTTGATGCAGATGTCGCCGTGAAGCACGAGGTACTGCCCGAAGAAGGGAACCTTGAAGACCTCGCGCTTCGATACCCACCGGAAATTGAGCGGCAGGTAGTACAGCGTCGGAATGTCGATCACCGTGTTGTGGTTGATGACGATCACGTACTGCTTCCGCCGGTCGATCAGCTCACGACCCTCGACCCGCTGACGCCAGCGCAACGGGATGAAGAAAAAGATCCGCACCAGAATGCGCGACAGTTCGTGGACCACCCGACGACCCCGGTCGAACGGGTAGCAAACGACCAGCGCTACGGCCGACAGAATCATGAACACGGTGCACAGCAACACCAGAAATACGTAGTACAATGCGCTCAACATAAGGCTCTTGATTTCCGTTCGGGAGGGCCACAGAAAAGCGTCCGCAACCCTATCAATCTGCAAATTTAGTGATTATTTCCCGGCTTTCCTACCCTACCGCCGATCGTTTTTTCAACATTTTTTCCCGGGCGTTCCCCTTTTTATATATGTATCCACTTTTTTCAAAAAAAATCAGTACTATGCATTGCAAAGTATAAATATTTTTACATATCTTTGTGGTGTAAACAAATCGGCCTCATGCCAAAACCCGATACTTCCCATGAAAAAGTGGATCATTTGGATCGTGATGATCATCTGCGCCATTGAGGCTTCGGCCGCCAGACTCTGCCCGGCTCACGGACGCGTCGTCAATGAACAGGGCAAAGCCATCGAATATGCAACGGTCGTCCTCCTCAGGGAGGGACGCCAAGTGGCCGGCATGGCTACCGATGCCGACGGACGATTCCAACTGGAGGCCGCTCCCGGCCAATACGCCCTCCAGATTCAATACCTCGGTTGCGAACCCCTCAAGCAGTTGATCCGCGTCGAACAGGACAACGACCTCGGTGAGTTCGTCATGCGGAGCTCCTCGACGCAGATCGAAGGGGTGGTCGTCTCGGCCCAGCTCGTGCGCCGCGAAGCCGACCGTTTCGTCGTCGACGTGGCAAACGCCCCTGCAGCCATCGGAAAGGACGGCATCGATCTGCTCGAACATGCCCCCGGCGTCTGGATCGACGGCGAAAAGATCTCGATCAACGGCAAGAGCGGCTCGAAGGTCTTCGTCAACGACCGCGAGCTGAGGATGGACAACGAACAGCTGCTGACCTATCTGCGCTCGCTGCGCGCCGAGGAGATCCAGAAGATCGAGGTCGTGCCGGTCACCGGTGCCGATTTCGACGCCGATTCGTCGGCCGGCATCATCAAGATCACCCTCAAGAAACGGCGCGAAAACGGCATGAACGGGTCGGTGGCCTTCAACACCACGCTGAGCGACATTTACCACTCCTACGACCCCTCGGCCAACATCAACGTCCACTCCGGACGGCTCGACTTCTACGCCTCGGTGTGGGCCTCGCCCGGCGGCGATACGAAGGCCATCTCCAACGAGAATACCATCTACAGCGGCTCGAACAAGGGGCTTACCGCCCATTCGGTCAACCGGAACGACGACGAAAGTTACGGTGTCAATGCCGGAAGCATCTTCGAACTGGACGAGAAAAACAGCATCGGTGCCGAGTTCTCCTACTGGCACGGCAAGTCGGGAGGCCCGAACCAGACCTCGACCGATCTGAGTGACGGCAGCGAGGTGGTCAACACCCGAAGCATCTTCGACAGCCACAGCCTCAACAACACCTACGCCGTGACGTTCAACTACATCCACAAGCTCGACACCCTCGGCTCGACCCTCAAGCTGCTGGCCGACTACACCCACCGCAACTCCGACTCGGGAAACGACAACTCGAGCCGCATCACCACGGGCAACTCCTTCGTCGACTCGCTCTACCGCGACAACGCCACGAGCATCTACGACGTGGCAACGGCTACGCTCGCCCTCGAAAAGAGCTTCTCGCCCCGCTGGACGCTGAAGGCCGGTGCCAAGTACACCTTCAACGACATGCGCAACACCGCCCTCTACGAATACCAGAAGGCCGACGCCTGGCTGCGCAACGACAACCAGAGCTACACGATCAACTACACCGAAAACATCGCGGCAGCCTACGCCATCGCCTCGGCCCGGCTCGGACGCTGGAGCCTGGTGGCCGGTCTGCGCGGCGAGTTCACCCACACCTACGGCAAGGGCAGCGACGTCAAGCAGGACTACTTCTCGCTCTTCCCCAACGCCAACATCTCCTACGCCCTTTCGCAGGAGAAGGGCTACTCGCTGATCCTGCAGTATGCCCGCACGATCGAGCGCCCGCGCTTCTGGTGCCTCAACCCGCAGCGGACGCAGATCTCCGACTACACCTATCAGACCGGTAACCCGCGGCTCAACCCCTCGTATCAGAACGACCTGAGCCTCACCGCCGTACTGGCCCACAAATACACCCTCACGGCCGGCGTGCAGATCGTCACCGACGAGATCCAGCAGGCGATGCTCACCGATCCCGAAAACCCCGACATGCTGCGCCTCGACTGGGTCAACTACGACGCTACGTCGAGCTACTACCTCTCGGCCAACCTGCCCTTCCAACCCGCCAAGTGGTGGCAGCTCAACGTCAACGCCACCTACATGCGCCGCGGTCAGCGCGTCGAGCAGCACGGCGCCCAGCAGTACTTCAACTGGGCATTCGTCAACGTCTCGAACACCTTCTCGCTGCCGGCCAAGTTCTACATCGACTGCTCGTACTTCTACCAGAGCCGCATCGACCTGGGCAATATCTGGGTGATGCCCAACCACATGCTGCAGGCCGGCATCAAGAAGCGTTTCGGCGAGCGGTTCACCCTCTCCTTCTCGGTCCGCAACATCCTCGATCAAGGCCAGACGATCGGAGCCAACGGCGATGGCTTCGTCCGCAGGGTCAAGGTCAGCCAGCCCTGGAGCAACCGCCAGTATCGGTTCGGCGTGACCTGGAACTTCAAGAGCGGCAAGGCCTTCCATAAAAAGTCCGTCGAGGCCGGCTCCGAGGAGGAGAAGAAACGACTGTAACCCGATCCGCCGACAGGCCGACAGGGACAGTCTCCAAAAAGCGGATCGCCGGGTTGCATGCCCGGCGATCCGCTTTTATTATAAGAGGTATGACATTCAACAGGGGCTCTGCGGCTCCCGATGGTGATGCAGACGGGGCCGCGGCAGGCGGTGGGCCCAGCGTACGGCCCAGTGCGGCAGGTGCGGACGCCGCATCCAGCGGGCCAGATGGGTCACCGCGTTGGGGACCGGAAGCGACTGGCCCGCAATGATCAGCGTCACGGCCACCAGAATCAGCACCACCCCCACGCCGATCCGCAGTGTAAAGGCCTCCCCGAAGACCACAACCCCGAAAAACAGCGCCGTGACGGGCTCCAGCGCCCCGAGAATCGCCGTCGGGGTCGAGCCGATGCGGCGGATCGCCCCGGCCATCGTCACCAGCGAAATAATCGTCGGAAAAAGCGCCAGCGATATGGCATTCACCCACAGCAGCAACGTGGGGATGGCCTGCAGGTCGGCGCATCCGCGAAGCCGGACCACGTAGACCAGCAACCCGAATACCAGACAGTAGAAGGTGAGCTTCTCGGTCGGCAGATTCCGCAGCGACGAGCGGTTGATCGCCACGATATAGATCGCATAGGAGAGCGCCGAAAGGAAGACCAGCAGGACACCCGTCAAGTTGAGCGTCGTACCGTCACCGCCCTTGTAGAGCAGCGAGATGCCCGTGCAGGCCAGCACGATCGACAGCACCGTGGAGACGGTGACCCGCTCGTGAAACCCCACGGCCATGATGACGGCCACCATCACCGGATAGACAAACAGAATGGTCGAGGCAATGCCCGCATCCATCAGGTTGTAGCTCTCGAAGAGCAGCAGCGACGAGGCCGAAAAAAGGAGGCCCATCACCGCCAGCGGCACGATGTCGCGCCGGTTCAGAGCAAACGACTGCCGCCGGAAGAGCATCAGCGCACCCAGCATCACGACCGCCAGCACATACCGATAGAACAAAACCGAATCGGCCCCCATTCCTGCACCGTAGAGTGGCAGCGCAAAGAGCGGATTCAGGCCGTAGCTGGCAGCGGCTATCGCTCCCAGCACATAGCCGCGCGTACGTTCGCTGAGCATCTCAGAACTTCACCTCGGGGACCGTTTCGCTCCCCTCCGAAGCCTCGAAATAGGGCTTGCGCTCGAATCCGAACATCCCGGCAACGAGATTCGTCGGAAAACGCCGAACCGTCCGGTTATAGCTCTCGGCCGCCTGGTTGAAATCCTGGCGCGCTACCGAGATCCGGTTTTCCGTCCCCTCGAGCTGCGCCTGAAGCTCCAGAAAATTCTGGTTTGCCTTCAGGTCCGGGTAGTTCTCCGCAACGGCGATCAGACGGCCCAGAGCCGAACGGACCCCAGCCTGCGCCTGCTGGAACTCGGCCAGCCGTTCGGGCGTCAGGTCGTCGGCCGAAAGGTTGATCGACGTGGCCCGCGTCCGCGCTTCGGTCACCTCCGAGAGCGTCTGCTGCTCGTGCGCCGCGTACCCCTTGACCGTATTGACCAGGTTCGGAATCAGATCCGCACGGCGCTGGTACTGCGTCTCCACGTTCGACCACGCACTCCGTACCCGCTCCTCCTTGTTTACCAGCCCGTTGTAGGAGCCGTAAAGGAAGAGGGCCACAACGGCGACTACGCCGATCCAAATCCATTTTTTCATTGTTCTCGTTTGTTTACTTATTTATTATTATTCCTGTTTTCCCGTTTTCATGCGGCTTCTGCAGGCCCGGATTATCGGGGCTCCGGCTTGAGAGGGTCGCTCCGCCCGGTGTCACCCGCAAGGTGCAAGCCAGACCCCGGCATCATCCGCAGACCGTCCTCGGCCCGAGAGACAAATCCAGGCCGGCGTCACCAGCTCGAACCGGCTCCGCCGCCACCGAACGAACCACCGCCAAAGCCGCCACCGAACGAGCCCCGGCCTCCGCCGAAGCCGCCCAGTCCGCCACCGATGAATACACCGCCGCCCGGACCCCCGAAATGGTCGTCACCGTAGGAGCGGAACCGACGACGGAACCGATGTCCGCAATGCCGGCACTCATACTCGCACTCCTCGACCCGATAGGCCGGTGTCACCTCCAGCGTCTGCTCCGACACCTGGCGCAGCGCACGGTGTCCGCAATTCGGGCACGGGGTGCGCATCCGTTGCCGGCCCAGCCACACCAGCAGCGGAAGGCCCACGAAAACACCTCCGATCAGCGCCAGAATCGCCCACCACGGAAGCTCTCCGTCGGACGCCTCGCTCAAATCCGGATCGCCCCCTTCAAGCACCCGGGCCGCAGTCTCCACGCCGCTGACCATGCCCGCACTGTAATCCCCCGTACGGAAGAAGGGGATCATACGCTGCATCTGGATCCGCTTGCAGAGGGCGTCGGGAAGGATGCCCTCCAGTCCGCCTCCCGTCACGAAGCGAATCTCGCGCAGATCCTTCACCAGCAGGATTCCCAGTCCGTTGTTGCTCTGCGAAGAGCCCACGCCCCAACTCCGGAAGAGTTCGATGGCAAACGAAAAAGTATCACCGCCGGCTATGTCGTCAACGGCCACAACGGCCACCTGCGCCAGCCCCCGCGTGCGAAGCGACGCACAGATCGAGTCGATCCGCCGGGTCGCATCCGCCGTCAGGATCCCGTCGGGGTCCGACACGTAGCGCCGCGCATCGAGCCGCTGCACGTTCGGAATCTCCCCGGGGCGGTACGTTCGAGCCTGCGCAGCGGTCAAGCCCAGCAGTCCGAATATCAATATCAGTATGATTCGTCGCATCGTCATATCTCAAGCGCAAAGATAACGAAATATTCTCCCCGTGCAATCCAGGATCGGCCTTGAAGCCGTCCCGACCGCAAAAAAACGGCCCGCATTCCTGCAGGCCGTCCGTTTCCGCGAGCAAAACCGCCGATCAGAAGCGGAAGCTCAGATAGATTCGCATCGACGAGGTCTTCAGCTTGCGCTTCGGCGCCGACATCTGATCCATCACATCCCCCATCGACGGATTGTCCTCCTCGCCGAACGAATCCTCGTCGAGATCCAGCCCGTCAAACGTCAGACCATTGTATTTGGCCGATCCCCAGCGCCATTCGACTCCCAGCGAGATGACCTTCCACGCCACGGCACAGCCCGCATTGAGCATCGTCACGTAGTGGTGATGAAACGTCTCGTCCATGTAAAGACCAGAATAGGAGGGCGTCACCCGGAAATAGCCGCTCACCTTCAGGTGGTGCACCGGATTGATCGTCACCGACGGTCCGAACTGCATACCGATCTCGGCCTGATGCATCGCGGATTTCGAAAGTGACCCCGAATCCTCGTCCAGCATCCAAAGCGTCGACTTCGCATAGTTGATATCCATCCACGTCCAGTCCAGACCGAACTTGATCATCCCGGCAATCGGCTTCTTGTGCAGGTAGTAGGTCTTGCCGTAGCTCAGCGACACGCCGAAGTCACTCGTGATGTCGCCGCCAAAGGTCTTGTCCGTCAGCGTCTGCTTCACATAGCCGATATTGAAATACTTCGCCCGATCCTTCCAGATCGCCTGATTCAGGTTCTCCTTCTCGAGGGTCGCCACATTCGTCGTCAACCGGTCCACGACCTGCTGCAGCGAATCCAGACGCTGAGTCGTCGCCTCTTTCGTCTGCTCCTGGGCCCGGACCCCCGAAACCGCAAGAGCCAGAATCATCAGAATGTAAAATTTCTTCATGCCTTTGCTGTTTATTGTATGTTTGGTAAATGAGTGTTCCGTCTCCGTTCCACCGCCCGGCTCCTCGACTACAGTCAGGCCACCTCCATGCACACAATTTCGACAAAGATAGATCATTTTTTCCTTTCGGAAAAGTTTTTTCCCCGATCTTTTCTGTTCATCGCGTCAGAATCCGCCAGCTCCACGGCTCCATATCCTCCTCAACCCGACCCCGGAACTCATAGGCACAGCCCGTCATGGCATCGGTATACATCCCCGCGTAGATCCCCGTATAGTAGTCGGCGTGGATCCGGTAGGGCGACAGGTTCATCACCGCAATCACCCGATTGCCCGAAACTTCGCGAACCAAAATCATCAGGCAGTCCTCCGCATTGTTGCGGATCTCCAGCAGCTTGCCCCCGCGACCGCCCGACGCCAGCGCCGCATTCGCATGTCGCAACGACGTCAATCGCCGCAAAAACTGCGTATGCCCGTTCTCGTGGTAGCGCTCGGCCGGAATCGGATCCCGGTCGAAAAACGAAAACGAATGGTCGTAACCGATCTCCTGTCCCGTGTAGAGCAGCGGCAGCCCCCGCGGCACGACAAACGTGAAGAGCGTCATCACGGCCCGTGCCGCCCCCAGACGCGCGAACTCCGTACCGTTCCAGCTGTTCTCGTCGTGGTTGGTCGTGAAGCTCAGGCGCATGGCCCACTCCGGATAACGGTGCTGATCAGCGTAAAGGTAGTCCCGCAGCGAGGTCACACGGACCCGTTGGGCCGCCACGTCGTTCATCAAATGGTGCATCTCCCACGCATAGCACGCATCGAAGGCCCCCTGTTCGAAGAGGTTCGGCTGCTCGGCCTCGGCCAGCAGAAACAGATCCGGTTTCAAGGCCCGAAGCCGCCGGGCCGTCGCATTCCAGAAGGCAATCGGAACCAGCATCGCCATGTCGCACCGGAAACCGTCGACGCCGTGTTCCCGGATCCAGAACTCCATCGCCGAGGCCTGGTCCTCCCACACGCCCGGCTCCGCATAGTTGAGTTTGGCCGTGTCGCTCCAGTCGCACGGGATGACCGCCGCACCCGACGAATCCCGCTCGTACCACGACGCCGGGCGTTCGCTCAACCACCGCGCATCCCGCGACGTGTGGTTGGCCACCCAGTCCAGCAGCACCTTCAGTCCCAGCCGGTGCGCCTCCGCAACAAAGGCATCGAAATCGGCCAGCGTCCCCAACTCCGGATTCACCGCACAGTAGTCCCGGATCGAATAGTAGGACCCCAGCGTCCCCTTGCGCGACTCGACTCCGATCGGACAGATCGGCATCAACCACACGGCATCAATACCCAACTCCTTGAGAAACGCCAACTTCGCAGCTGCCGCACGGAGCGTCCCCTCCGGCGTCAACTGACGCACGTTCATCTCATAAATCACCGCCTGATAACTCCATTCCGGATGCAACATGTATCTTACAGCTTTTTCGTTTATGATTCCTGTCCGGATTCGGTCGCAGCAACGCGTGGATGCCTCAAAAAAGAGAGGAGAGTTCTCTCGCAAAACAGAGCTGCTCCCTCCCTAACTCCGACCGCTCGGAACATGCTCCGAATCCGATTTTTTTCGTTTTCGGACACCAAAGATACAATTTTTTCCCGAATCGCCCGCTTCAAATCCTTTTCCAATGTGAAATAGCTCGCTCCGGAAAACAAAAATATCGGATTTTTCACTATCTTTGCAAACCGAGTCACACCAAATATCTATTTTTTTAGAAATGAGCAACCTATACCGTCTCGTCGGATTCGCACTGCTGGGGCTTCTCCTCGCATCGTGCTCCGCCCAGAAACGTGTCTGGTACCTGCAGGATGTCCAACCAGCTACCCCCGAGCAGATCGTGCAGAACGGGGAGATTCGGATCAAACCCCTCGACCGTCTGATCGTCGTCGTAAACAGCAAGGACCCCGAACTCGCCGTACCGTTCAACTCCTCGACGGCCATGAACTCCCTTTCAGCCAACGGACCCAGCTCTTTTTCGAATATCGAGTCGCTCCAGACCCGAACCGTCGATGAGAACGGATGCATCCTGATGCCCATCATCGGGACCGTCAAGTGCGAGGGCCTCACCCGCAACGAACTCGCCCGGCTGATTGCCGACAAGATCGTCGAGGGCGGCTACATAAACGACCCCTCGGTAAACGTACAGTTCTCCGACATGAAGTTCTCCGTCATCGGAGAGGTCGCCCATCCCGGCAGCTTCGAGATCGACCGCGACCGGATCTCGATCCTCGACGCACTGGCCATGGCCGGCGACATGACCGTTTACGGCATGCGCAACGAAGTCATCGTTGCCCGCGAGGCAGACGGCAAACGGACCATCGAGGTACTCGATCTCACCTCGAAAGATGTCTTCAGCTCCCCGGCCTTCTACCTCCAGCAGAACGACGTCGTATACGTCAAGCCCAACAAGTACAAGGCCCAGTCGGCCGAGATCAGCCAGAACCGAAGCTTCTATCTCTCGCTCGTCAGCACGGCGATCTCCGTCATTACGCTCACCGTCTCCATCATCTCCCTCGCCAAATAAACTCCGATCATGATCGAACAGCAACCGAACAACATACCCCAACAAGCCTTTAACGACGACCAGGCCGGGGCCATCAACCTGCACGACATCATCCGCATGATCCTGATGAACTGGTACTGGTTCGTCCTCTCGGTTCTCGTCTGCCTCGGTGTGGCATACTACTACCTGGCCAAAACCCCGAAAATATACAGCCGGACAGCCACCATCCTCGTCAAGGACTCACGGAAGGGCGGCGCACCCGAGCTCTCGGCCTTCAGCGACCTGGCCAGCTTCCAGACCCAACGCAGCGTCGACAACGAAATCTATATCCTCCAGTCTCGCCGGCTGATGTCCGAAGTCGTCCGACGCCTCAACCTCACCGAATCGTACTCCATTCACGAACACCTCCGCGACCGGGACCTCTACGGACAGTCACCCATCGACGTGGACTTCATCAACGGCGACGACAACCAGTCCCTTTCGATGACCGTAACGCCCCGCGGCGAACAGCAGATCGAAATCTCCCAGTTCCAGGACGGCTTCGTCTCCAAACAGGAGAGCCGCTCGGTCGTGACCGCTCAGTACGGTGACACGATCCCCACGCCCATTGGCGAAATCGTCGTCCACAAGACCCTCTACATGAATCCCGAATTCAACGGCGTCCCCATCCGGGTCGGGAAGAGTTCGCTCAAGGCCCTGACCGACGCCTACCGCGGAGCCATCAAGTGCGATGTGGCCAAGCAGGGATCCGTGGTCACCATCTCGATGAGCAACTCCGTCGCCAAACGCGCCGAAGATGTCATCAATACCCTGATCGACGTCTATGAAAAGGACGCCATCGACGACAAACGCCGCGTTTCGGTCACAACGGCCGAATTCATCAAGTCCAGACTCGAGGTCATCGGACGTGAACTCGGCGACGTGGATCGCGACATCGAAAACCTCAAAAAGGACAATCAGATGGTCGACATCGCCTCTGAAGCCACACGCAGCGTCACCGAAAGCTCGCAGTACAAGGCCGAAGGACTCTCGCTCGACAATCAGATCAATGTCGCGCAGTTCATCCGCAGCTATCTGAGCGACCCCTCCAAAGCCGGAGAGTTGATCCCCGCCATGGCCTCGGTCACCAATGCCGCCGTCTCGGCTCAGATCGACGAGTACAACACCGCGATCCTCCAGCGGGAAAAACTCCTCGAAAACAGCTCCGAAAACAGTCCCGTCATCCGCGATCTGGACAACCTGCTCGCCGCGATCCGCCGAACCATCATCGCTTCGCTCGACTCCCACATCTCGACTCTCGAGATCCAGCGCGATGCCATGCGGCGCGAAGAGGAGCTCGCAAACCGGCGCATCTCGACCATGCCCTCCCAGGAGAAGGTCATCCTCGGAATCACCCGTCAGCAGAAGATCAAGGAGGAGCTGTTCCTCTACCTGCTCAACAAACAGGAGGAGAACCAACTCAACTATGCCGTCGCCGAGAGCAACTCCCGGACCATCGACGCAGCATACGGCAGCAATGCCCCCATCTCGCCCCGACCGATGATGATCCTCGGAATCGCACTGGTCGTCGGTCTGGCCATCCCGTTCGGTCTGCTCTTCCTGATCAGCATGCTCGACACCACCATTCGCGGCCGCAAGGATATCGAAGACCACCTCAGCGCTCCCTTCCTGGGCGACATCCCCTACCACGAAGGCGAAAGCCAGGACGGAGTCGTCGTCCGCGAAACCGGCCGCGACGCCATATCAGAAGCTTTCCGGATCCTCCGCTCGAACATGTCCTTCATGAGCGTTTCGGCCGGAAACGAAATGAGGACCATCCTCTTCACCTCGTCGAATCCCCACGCCGGAAAGACGTTCATCGCCATGAACCTCACCATGACGCTCGCCATGGCCGGCAAACGCGTCGTGCTGGTCGATCTCGACCTGCGACGTCATACCCTCTCCACGCTCATGGGACACGGGAAAACCCGAAACGGCGTCACCGGCTATCTCGCCGGATCGATCGCCGATATCGACTCGATCATCAACAAAACCTCCTACCACGAGAATTTCGACGTCGTATATGCCGGGGTTCAACCACCCAATCCCACCGAAATGCTCCTTTCCGAGAAGCTCGACCGGCTGATCGGTGAACTGCGCAGAAAATACGACTATGTCTTCCTCGACAGCACTCCCGCCATGTCGGTGGCCGATGCCGTGATCACCGACCGGCTCTCGGATCTCTGCATCTACATCGTCCGCGAAGGCGTCCTCGACCGCCGGCAGCTCCCCGACATCGAGCGACTCTATCGCGAAAAGAAACTCCACAACATGTGCATCGTCCTCAACGGTGCCCGCACCCGCCGTCACGGGTATGGCTACGGGTATGGTTACGGATATGGCTACGGATACGGCTACGGATACGGGTATGGGTACGGCGACGACTATCACGACGAAAGCTATCGCAAACGCATCAAGGATTTCCTCCTCTCGCTGACCCGCCGTCACCACAAGGACCACGACCATAAACACAAACACTGATCCGTCCGACCATGGCCATTCATCACGCTGTCATAGCCGTCGATTTCGACGGTACGGTTGTCACCCACGCCTATCCCGAGATCGGAGAAGATGCCGGTGCGGTCCCCGTACTCAAGGAGCTGGTCGAGAACGGCTGCCGGTTGATCCTCTACTCGATGCGGCACGGCAAACTGCTCGATCAGGCCGTGGCCTGGTTCCGCGAAAAGGGAATCCCCCTCTACGCCGTAAACGAAAACCCCGAGCAGAAACGGTGGACCTCCTCACCGAAGGTGCATGCCGATCTCTACATCGACGACAGCAACCTGGGTTGTCCCCTGCGATTCATCGACGGCGTAAAACGTCCCGTCGCCGATTGGGTACGCATTCGCGAACAGCTCGTCCGCGAAGGATTCCTCGACTGACCGGGGGGAGGAGAAGTGAGGGGCGGCCGGAAAAGAGATGGCGGCCGGAGAAGTGAGAGCGGCCGGAGAAGTGAGGGGCGGCCGGAAAAGAGATGGCGGCCGGAGAAGTGAGAGCGGCCGGAGAAGTGAGGACAGCCGGAGAAGTGAGGACAGCCGGAAAAGAGAGGACAGCCGGAAAAGAGAGACTGACAGGCAGGTCAAGCGGGCGGAGGTCCGACCAGGACAGCGGTCCGATCAAAACAACAGTCTGATCAGGGCAGAAGTCCAGACAAATCGGCTACCCAACCTGAGCGGCGGTCCGACTAAAACGGCAACCCTGCCAAGATGAGGCTCAACGAAGGCGTCAACCCTACCAAAACCAACGGCCCTAACGAGAAAAACGAACCGCTGAAGACGAGTGACATAACGTCGCAGGCAAGGTCTCCGACATCCGTTGCATCCAACCCCGATTTGGCAAAATCGGGGTTTTGTCGTACCTTTAGGAGAAAATCCAGACTCTACGAACGTGCCAACCGCCCTCTCCGTTTTCCTGCACCGTGTGACCGGCCTGCTGCTGCTCACCGGAATCTTCGCTTCAACACTTCCCCTCGCGGCCGCCCCCTACGAAAGAATCCAGACCCTTTCGATGGACGACGGTCTCCCACACAGCGACGTGAATGCCATCGTTCAGGATCCCGACGGCTATCTCTGGTTCGCAACCTTCAGCGGTCTGTGCAAATACGACGGTTACCGGATCCAAACCTTTCGGACCGACAACTCAAACCTCTCGAGCGATCGGGTCCTCACCCTCTTCATCGCCCGAGACTCCTCGCTCTACATCGGAACCGAATCCGGAGGCCTGAACTGCTACAACCCCGCCACCGAATCCATCACGCCGATCAACGATGAGTCACACGCCTCGGCCGATCAGGTTGTGAACGACATCTTCCAGGATCACGACGGAACCATCTGGGTCTGCCGCAACGACGGCCTGGCCTGCCTCGATACCCAAAACGGCGGCAGTTCGCTCCGCTCGAAACCCCGATGGGGAGGTTATTACATCCAGTGCGGCACCGTCCTGGAGGACGGGCGGCTGCTCCTCTCCACCGACGCAGGTCCCGTCATCTACAACCCCGAAACCGAAGAGATCCAGAACGTGCTCCGCGACGAGATCCGCGCCCGATGCCTCTCGATCCGAACCCTCCGCGACGGGAAAATCGCCCTCTCGGGCGGTTGGGGCGTGAGAATTCTGGATCCCGAAAGCTGGAAAGTCAGCCGAATCTGCGACTTCTCATCCCGCATCGTCTTTCAGGACAGCCAGGGTGAACTCTGGGTCGGAGCGTTCAATCAGGGCCTCTACAAATACGATGCGAACGGCGCCCAACTGGCACACTACCACCCAAAACTCCCCATTCCGCACGCCATCAGTTCGTTCGAAATCAGCGCCCTGTTCGAGGATCGTTCCGGCGTGCTCTGGATCGGAACCATCGGCGGCGGTCTGAACCGACTCAACATCGTCGAAAAACACATCGCCTGTTTCACCGAAGCGCAGGGGCTGAGCGAAAACCGCGTCATCACCTTCCTCGAAGCCCGCGACGGCACGCTCTGGGTCAGCACCCACGGGGGAATCGACCTCTTCGACCGACGGTCGGTGTCGTTCCGCAAACTCCGCATCAACGGAATGCCGAGCATCCGATTCGCCACCGTCTCGGCCTTCTTCACCGCGCAGAACGGCGACCTCTGGATCGGAACCTGGGACAAGGGCCTCTGGATCGTCCCCCGCAAAGAGGTCGAACAGGCCCCGACAAGCGGCGAAGTCCAGGCCCGGCAACTCCGTCATCCCGTCATCGACGGCGCCCTCTCCGTCTTCCGAATCGTCGAGGACCGCGACCGCCATCTCTGGATCAGCTCCAACCGCGGCTGTTTCGAGTACATTCCGGCGGCCCCCGGCGGCGTCGACCGCTGGATCAACTATGCTCACGACGTCAACGACCCCAATTCGCTCTGCTCGGACTTCACGACCGACATCTGTCCCGATCCCGCCACGCGCGAGAAGACCATCTGGATCGGAACCCGCTCGGGATTGAACCGGATCCGCTTCGATGCCGGAGGGGGGGGGAAGGCCAACTGCCAGCGCATCGAACTCGGAAACGCCGGCAACACCGCTAAACGCCGGAACCCCTTCATCTCGACAATCCACTGCGACCGCCAGAACGGGGACCTCTGGATCGCAACCATCGGCGAAGGGCTCTTCCGCATGTCCGAAGGCCGGAACGGTGGGGAAACCCCGCGTTTCGAGGGCTTCGACACCTCGAATACCCGACTCTTCAACAACGAACTCGAAAGTCTGCAGGAGGATGATCACGGCGCATTCTGGATCGGTGGATACGGAATCACACGCTTCGACCCACGCACACGCTCGGTCCGGCACTTCACGGTCAAGGACCAACTCCAGAGCAACTCGTTCAAGATCTGGGCCTCGTGCCGGCTGCGCGACGGGCAGATGGCATTCGGCGGCGTGAAGGGTTTCAACATCTTCCACCCGGACAGCATCACCGACAACAACATCCGACCCCGTGCCGCCATCTCCCGGCTCAGAATCCGCAACCGCGTCGTCCATGCCGGCGACTCCATCCGCGGTAAGGTCGTCCTTCGCAAGGCCGTCAACCGCCTCGAACGCCTCGAACTCTCCTACCGCTGCAACAACCTCACCTTCGAATTCTCCGCATTCGCCTACGTCGACCCGCAGTACAACACCTACAAGTACCGCATGGAGAATTTCGACCACGACTGGAACTACACCGGAGGAATGTCGCCACAGGCCGTCTACACCAGCCTCCGCCCCGGAAACTACCGGCTGGTGGTCTATGCCGCCAACGAAGACGGATATTGGTGCGATGAGCCGGCCCGACTCGAAATCGTCATCCATCCGCCGCTCTATGCCACCCGGGTCGCATACCTCCTATATATATGTATGGCCGCCCTGGGCATCTACGCCTGGCACCGCCGATCGCTGCGCAAACTCCAGGAGCGGCACCAGATTGAACTCGAACGCAATAGATACTACGAAGAGCAGAAAAGCAGCGCCAACATGCTGCAGTTCTACACCGACATCGCCCACGAACTCAAAACCCCGCTCTCGCTGATCGCCGCACCTGTCGAGGAGCTGTTGATGAATCCACACATCGGCGAAACCACCCGAAAACGACTCGAACTCGTCAGCCGCAACACCGCGGCCCTCACCACCCTGCTCGAACAGATCCTCGACCTGCGGAAATACGAAAACCACAAGATGAATCTGGTCGCCGTCCAGACCGATCTGACGCAGTTCCTGCGCCGTGTGGCCGAACTCTTCAGACCGCTGGCCGACAACCTCCGGATCAGCTTCTCGATCGAGCTCCCGGAAACGCCGATCTTCGTCCGGATGGATCGCGACAAGATGGAGACCGTCGTCGTCAATCTGTTATACAACGCCTTCAAGTACACCCGCAAAGGTTCGGGCAAGGTGACCCTCTCCTGCGAAGAGCGGCAGCACGAGGTCGCAATCCTCGTCGAGGACAACGGAATCGGCATCGCCCGCAACGAACAGACCCGCATCTTCGAGCGTTTCTATCAGGCCTCGAACAACGCCGCCGCCCAAAAAAGCGTCGGCATCGGTCTGGCGCTCTCCAAACACATCGTCGAACTGCACCACGGAACCATCGAGGTCGAATCGGAACTCAACGTCGGTTCGCTCTTCCGGGTCCTGCTGCCCAAAGGGTCGGCCCATCTCTCACCCGAACAGATCAAAGAGCCCGACGAGGTGCCGGACCACAGACTGCAACGGCTCCCGGCGCAGATCGAGGAGGAGTTGACCGCAGCTTCGGCCGGGATGGAGGCGCAGACGCCAGACGGTCGTTCGGCCGAAACGTCCCGGGATGGAGAGGCGTCCGGGGTGTCAGTTCCCTTCGCCGGAGCGGACGGGAGAGCGGCAACCGGAACATCCGGAACGTACAGCGCGACTGCCGGGACAACCGGGTCAACCGGGTCGGACAGTGCAACGGCCGGGCCGGGAAGGTTTGCGGCCGAAGATGCAGTTGGGACCGGCAACGCGGCTGCCGGACCAGCCGCGCAGGGGCACGTGACCGCCGGGCCGGGAAGCTCCGCGACCAAAACGTCCGGATCAGCCCGTGCCGAAGCCGGATCGTCCGGATCGGAGAAAGCCGCCGGAGGTCGGGGTGAATCCGCCGCACGGCAGGCTCGAAGATCCGGTATCGAAAAAGGGTCGGGGCGAAGCGTCTCGATCCTTGTGGCCGAGGACAACCCCGCCCTGCGCGACTATCTCCACGCGGCTCTTCAGGGCCGATACGACGTCATCACGGCCTCAAACGGTCAGGAGGCTCTCTCGCTGGCGGTCGAACAGCAGCCCGATCTGGTGCTCACCGACATCGTCATGCCCGGAATGACCGGTATCGAACTCTGCCGCCGTCTGAAAACGGAACCCCAAACCGCTCAGATCGCCGTCATCCTCCTCACGGCACACAATCTTCAGGATTACGAAATCTCCGGTTACAGAGTCGGCGCCGACGGCTACATCGCCAAACCCTTCTCCCTGGAGGTGCTCTTCTCACGGATCGACAACCTCGTGGCCCGGCAGGAGATGATCCGCAGAACACGACTGCCGCACGCCGAAATCCCCGTCTCGGAGGTCTCCGTCGAAAAGAGCCAGGACCGCTTCCTGGTCAAATGCACCGAAACCGTCGAACAGGAGATGGCCGATCCGCAATTCGACGTACAGCAGCTGTGCCGCAAAACCGGCGTCTCCCGATCGCTGCTCTACAGACGGCTGCTCGCCCTGACCGGGCTGACCCCCGTACAGTTCATCCGCAACATCCGCCTCCGGCACGCCGCACAACTCCTGTCAAAGGACGGCTCGCTGCCCGTCAGCGAGGTGATGTACCGCGTCGGATACACCAACCTCAGCCACTTCGCCAAAATCTTCCACGATGAATTCGGCCTCCTGCCCAAGGAATTCGCCCTCCAAGGCCGGAACCGGGAGGAAAACGACCATAAAAAGACGAACAGCTGAGAGTCTGAACCTTAACTGATCCCGGATGCCATTTTTCAGATAAATTAATAAATACTTTTTCCGACAACCGCATATTTTGCAACATTTGCGTTAATTTTTCAGGTTCCGATCCCCTTTCTTTGTATTGGCTGCCCGAAATACGGCAGTCCCGAAACCTAAAATCAACGCCAATGAATCCCTTTACACCTCTATCTCCCGCCCAGTCGGACGGCTCCCGCCGTGCCCGACCGATGACGCACGACCCGGACCGACCCGACCGGTGACCCCTCACCTGCAAACCTTGTCTCTTTAACGATTTTTTTCGCCATCCTTAAAACCACGAACCATGAAACACGATTTACTCCATCTGCTGCCGGCCCTCGCACTCGCCTGTCTGACCGTGGCCTGCGGCAACGATTCGAACGGGTGGTCGCAACCCTACGAACTGGCCTGGCGCTACGATACCCAAACCCAGATCAGTGTCGGCAAACCTGCCACCTTCACCGACCTCTCGCTCGGCGTCAAAACCCGCCAGTGGAGCTTCCAGGACGCCACTCCCGCAACTTCGACCGAGCCCGAACCCGCCGTCGTCTTCAACTCCATGGGCACGAAGACCGTCTCGCTCACCATTCACTTCCTCAACGGCGAAAGCCAGACCCAGTCGTTCGACGTCGAGGTTTTCTACCCCCTGAACGCCAAAATCAGCCCTCAGAACCTCACCCCGAAGGGCTGCATACGGCTCAATACCACGATGACCTTCGGTCTGTCGGAGGTCGAGGGCGATCCGACCTCCTACGAGTGGACCTTCGAGGGCGGAACGCCGGCCACCTCGACCGAGGCAAATCCCCAGGTCGTATGGTCGTCGCCCAACAAGAAGGGCGCACGCGTCACCTGCCGTCTGAAACGAGCCGACGACGGCAAAACCACCGACCTGGCCGAAACCTATATCGTCGGAAACTACCCGCTGCTCTACCCCATTGCCGACAAGGACTACGACCCCTGGCAGTTCGAACTCGCCTCGCGCGGCAAATGGACCTTCTGGAACACAACGACCAACACGGATGACATCACGACCAACACCGCGATCGTGACAGGCGGCGCCGATCAGACCAAACAGGCCTTCAAGGTGACCATCCAACCCGGTATCATCTACCAGCTCTTCACGCGCGACAACTGGGTCAACAACGCCCAACTCACGGCCGGCAAAAAGTACGAAATCTCCTTCTGGCAGAAGACCGATGCCCCGCAGGGTACGCTCATCGTCCTGCTCGGCGTCTACAACTACCTCCCCTCGTGGTCGTGGAACGACGTGCTCGGGACTCTGGCCAGTGACCACTGGAGCACCTATTTCCCCAATATCCCCTTCCAGGAACAGCCCGAAGAGCTCCTGTCGATCTGGAGCAACGTCGAATACCCCCTTACCGAGGAGATCACCCTCCCCGCTACACCCGAGCTGATGCCCTCGTCCGAATGGAAGCAGGTGCGCTTCGAATTCACCGCCGCAAGCGCCAAATACACCGACCTGCTCAACTCCTATCCCCAGTTCGCGTTCCTCTCCACGAACGGCGCCGACGTAAACTGGTATCTGGACGAAGTGCAGATCAACCTCATCGAAGAATAAACCAGCATAAACCTTGAACCATGAAACGTTTCGTTCCCATATTGACCGCCCTGCTGCTCGTCGTGTCGGGGCTCCGGGCCCAAACCTCCGTCAGCGGCACGATCACCTCCTCGGACGGCAAACCCGTCGCCGGCGCTTCGGTGATCATCGACGGCACGACCGTCGGCGCAACGTCCGATGCCAGCGGCGCCTACCGTATCCAGGTCCGCTCGTCGAATGATGTCCTCGTATTCAGCTTCCTCGGGTACAACTCCGTCCGCGAAACCGTCGGACAGCGTACGCGCATCGACGTCTCGCTCGCTCCCTCCGATCTGAAAATCGACGACGTCGTCGTGGTCGGTTACGGCTCGCTCCGCAAAAAGGACATGACCGGGGCCGTCTCCTCGATCAAGGGCGATGCCTTCGAAAACCGCGTCCTTTTCTCGGTCGATGACGCCCTGGCAGGCGGCGTGGCCGGTCTGATGGTCAACTCCTCGTCGGGTAAACCCGGCTCGGAGTCCAACATGCTCATCCGGGGAGCCAACTCGCTCACCGGCTCGACCGCCCCGCTGATCGTCCTCGACGGATTCCCCCTGTTCGACGTCAGCACCTCCACAGGCGGCGGTATCGACGGCTACGACACCGGCATGTCCTCCCTCTCGATGATCAACCCCGACGACATCGCCTCGATCGAGGTTCTCAAGGATGCCTCCGCTACGGCCATCTACGGCAACCGCGGCGCGAACGGCGTCATCCTGATCACCACCAAACGCGGTCGCGGCGACAGCGGCAAGATCCAGTACAACACCTACTTCGGTTTCCAGCAGATGAACCGCCGATACGACATGATGGACTTCCGCCAGTATGCCGCCTATCAGGTCGACCGGAACCCCTCGAACAACCATCTCTTCACCGACCCCGTCACCCAGCTGCCCCGTCAGATCGGGGACGTACAGTCGCGTGACTGGCAGGACGAAATCTTCCGTACGGGATTCATCCAGAACCACTCGCTCTCGGTGTCACACTCCAGCGACAAGACCAGCATGTTCTTCTCCGGATCCTACATGCAGAACAAGTCGGTGCTGATCTCCACCAACTGGCAGAAACTCACCGCGAAGGCCACCATCGACCACCGTTTCACCGACTTCCTCCGCACGGGCGTCGACATCGGATACAACCGCATCGTCGATGACGGCGTCCCCACCGGCGGCGAAGGAACCGCCCAGGTCGCCGGTATCATCACCTCGGCGCTCACCGCCCTGCCCTTCGAATTCGACGAAACCACGCAGGCCTTCTTCCGCCGTGCCGGAGTCTCGCAGTCCACGCTCGACTCCTACATCGACGGCTATCACGGAAACCCCGTCAACATCGCCAACCAGACCGAACTCTCCAAGCGGATCAACCGCATGATGCTCAACGCCTATCTCGAAGCCGACATCCTGAAGGACCTCACCCTGCGCGTCACGGCCGGTTATGACAACTACTCGCTCAAGGACCGGCAGTTCTACCCCACGTCGACTCCCCGCGGATACTTCTACAAGGGACAGGGCATCATCGGAAGCTCCGAGTCCGGCAGCTGGATCAACGAAAATACCCTCACCTGGAAACCCGTCTTCGGAAAACACCGCCTCAACGTGCTGGTCGGCATGACCGAACAGGGCTACACCACCTTCTACGACCGCAGCGAAACAACCCAGTACGAATACGAGGATCTCGGATCGAACAACGCCCAGATGGCCAAGGTATTCAACGTCTTCTCGAGCAAGGAGCAGATCCGGTATGTCTCGCTCATCGGCCGTCTGAACTACTCGTACGACAACCGATACATCGCCACCTTCACCGTCCGCCGCGACGCTACCTCGCGCTTCATCAACAACAAGTGGGGTACGTTCCTCTCCGGTGCCCTGGCCTGGAACATCGACAGCGAAAAGTTCATGCAGAACCAAAACACCGTCAGCACCCTCAAACTGCGGCTGAGTCTGGGCGAGGTCGGCAACTCGAACGTCCCCACGGCCGGCTCCTACTCTCAGCTCTACGGCACAAACTACTCCTTCGGTAACATCGAATCCATCGGCCAGTCGTCGATGTCGATCGCCAACGAGGACCTTTCGTGGGAGACTACCCGCGAGGTGAATGCCGGTCTGGAGATCGGTCTGTGGAACGACCGGCTGCGCTTCACCGCCGACTTCTACGACAAGGTCACCCGGGATCTGCTGCTCGAGGCGCCGGTCATCAACATCGTCGGATTCGACAAGGCCTGGCAGAACATCGGCCGCATGCGAAACCGCGGTGTCGAGCTGAGCCTCAACGCCCAGCTCGTCAACCACCGGAACTTCAAATGGGACTTCTTCGCAAATTTCGCACTCAACAAAACCAAAATCCTTGAACTGGGGCAGGGCGGAGCCCCCATTCTGCTGGGTGTCACCTGTCTGGGCGGCCAGAACGCCGTGATCCTCCAGGAGGGCGGCCAGATCGGAGACATCTACGGATATGTCACCGAGGGCGTATACGGCCTGAACGACTTCGAAATCGACGGTATCACCCCCAAACCCGGCGTAGCAGTCGAAACCGGCGCCGAGGAGCCCGGATCCATGCGCTTCGCCGATCTCTACAAGGACGGCAAGATCACCTCCGACGACCGCACCGTCATCGGAAACTCCTCGCCCGACTTCTACGGCGCTTTCGGCACGAACTTCTCCTGGAAGAACCTCGATCTCAACCTCTCGTTCCAATACTCCTGGGGCGGCGATGTCTACAACGCAAACTACAACCAGCTGGCCGCATTCTCCGGCACCACGAACAACCAGATGGCCTTCTTCGAGGAGCGATGGTCCCCTCAGAACCTCTCCAGCACGCAGTACGCCCGGATGACCAACAACCAGGTCTGCTCGGCATTCGTCGAGGATGCCTCGTTCCTCCGACTGCGCTCGGCACGCATCGCATACACCTGCCCCCACAAGTGGTTCGGCCCCAACAGCCACATCGGAACCATCAAGTTCTATGTCGCCGCCGAAAACCTCTTCGTCCTGACCCGATACTCGGGATATGACCCCGAAGTATACTCCAAACAGGGATCCGGAAGCATGAGCAACATCCTCACCTCAGGGTTCGATTACGGCTGCTTCCCCCGCCCGCGCACCTTCACCGTCGGTCTCAACATCCTGTTCCAATAAAACGATCCGTATCATGAAAAATCTCATTCATTCAGCATACTCCATCGTCGGCGGGGTCTCGCTCGTCCTGGCCGCCGGCGCCACGACGGTCTCCTGCAGCGACTTCCTCGAAGTCCCGCTCGAAAGCACCGTCGCCACCTCCAACTTCTACAAAACGGCCGAAGAGTTCGATCTCGGTCTGACGGGCGTCTACAACATGCTGCTCTCCGCAGAGTGGGCCAACGGGGACCGTTACGGCTCCTATTTCCAGGGGTTCCTGATCCTCGGACGCGTCGGTACCGACGAGATGATCATCCCGAACAACATCGACGGCAACGAAACCGAACTCTGCAACTACACCTACACCCCCTCGCACCGATACATCTCCCGTACGTGGTATGTCCAGTATCGCGGCATTCAGCGCGCCTGCGTCATCATCGACCGGTTGACGAACACCGACATCGGCAACGAAAGCGAGAAAAACCGAATCCTCGGCGAGGCCTACTTCCTGCGCGCCTTCTACTACTTCCACCTGGTACGGCTCTTCGGCGAGGTGCCCATCATCAACCATGAGGTCACCGATCTGGAGATGGTCCGCACCGAAAAGGCCTCGATCGCCCAGGTCTACGAACAGATCGTCAGCGACCTGAAGCAGGCCATCGACAAACTCCCCGTCTCGAATGCCAACGGCCGCGCGCACTACTACGCCGCAAAGGCCATGCTCGGCAAGGTCTATCTGCAGATGGCCGGCCAGCCCCTGCAGGACCCCAATGCCGCCGCACTGGCCGAAACCGAACTCCTGGACGTGATCCAGAGCGGACGATTCGCCCTCGTGACGGACTACTTCAGCCTCTTCGACGCCTCGAACGAATACAGCTCGGAGTACCTCTTCGACGTCGAGTTCGCCAACAACGGTACGACCACCTACGGCGGGCAGGTCGGAACCACCGACGGCGTCCAGACCCCCAACAACCTCTACTGGACCGCCGTGTGGAGCACCCAGGAGTTCTACGAAACGTTCGACCCCAAGGACCTCCGCCGCGACAACATCGCCCGCTTCAAGTATGTCTACGACGACAACCAGAATCTGGTCAAGGAGGATCTCAGCGCCGAACCCATCTACTACGCCTACAAGTTCCGCCACGCCCTGACCGAAGAGGACCGCGGTGCCGGTTGGGCCAACTGGGCCAACCCGATCAACTTCCCCATCATCCGCTATGCCGACGTGCTGCTGATGTATGCCGAGGCCGTATGGCGCGCTCACGGAGCACCCTCGGATCAGGCCCTCGAATATGTCAATCAGGTGCGGCGCCGCGGCTTCGGGGTCGATATCCACACCCCCGATCCGGAGGTCGATCTCAAGATGATGAGCGGCGACGAGTTCGGCGAGGCCCTGCTCGCGGAACGCAGCTTCGAACTCTGCTTCGAAGGCCAGCGCTGGTATGACCTGGTTCGATTCGGCAAACTCGAGGAGGGCGTGAAAAAGTTAGCCAAGTACTCGAGCGCCGCCACCTCCCAGGCCCAGAACTTCCAGCCCAAACACCTCTTCTTCCCCATTCCGCAGGACGTCATCGACGCCTCGAACGGAAAGATCGAACAGAACCCCCTCTGGAAATAACCGCACCGGTTGCTAATACGACGTTATCATGAAAAAATTCGCTTTATATACGGCCGGAGCCGTGCTGATGCTCGCGGCTGCAGCCTGCGACCGGGACCTCGATCTCGCGCACGCCTACGACAACTCCTCCAGTTCGAAACCCTACGAGTTCGACAAGGACTTCAACTTCGACGACTACATCGACTTCGGCTCGTTCGTCGTCAGCGACCGCGTCGTCTGTGAACAACAGCCCGACATCCCCCGCTACTCGTTCTGGCTCGACGGAAAGATCTCCGTGGGCAAGTACGACGATTCGGGACGGTTCACCCTCTACTGGTCGGCCGACAACTCCCTGAGGCAAACCTCCGACTCGCCCTGGCTCGAGGAGAATGTCAACGCTCTGAGCGCGGAGATGGAGGTCTTCGGAAAGGATCTCGAGCCCGTCGACGGCTTCTACGACGGCGGTGCCTGGTTCATCGGCGTTCACAAACTCCCGGACGGCCGTCTGGCCGGATTCTTCCACGCCGAAAGCCACTGGGCCGGGTCCAACTCCGCCTACAAGTCCATCGGTGTCACCTACTCCCGGGACAACGGCCTGACCTGGGAGAAGGGCAGCCGGATCCTCGCCGGTACGGACCCCAAGCCCGAAAACCCTGCCGGACAGGGCGTTTCATACGGTCTGGGCGACGGCTGCGTGGTCTGGAACGAGGCGCTCGGCGCCTGGATCTGCTACTACTCGGGATACTGCAACGACCCCGGAAACTACATGATCACGATGGCCCGCTCGACCGACCCCGCCGGTGCGGCCGGCACCTGGAAAAAGTGGGACGGCGAGGATTTCACCATCGAGGGCTGCAACCAGCAGTCGCAACTCGGCGGCGAAAACTTCAAGATCGCCAACCTCGACGCCTATGCCGGCGGAAACCCCTCGGTCATGTGGAACCACTACCTCAACAAATGGGTCATGGTCTTCCACTCCTGGAGCCAGCGCATCTGTCTGTCGACGAGCAGCGACGGTATCGTCTGGGAGGCCCCCAAGTCACTCGACCTGGGCGAGGAGAAGGCCATGTATCCCAATCTGATCAGCGAAGAGGGTGATCTGACCGGCGGGCAGGCCGTACGCCTCTACTACGCCGCCGACATGAATGATCTCGGACAGCGCTCGCTGGCCTGGAGAAAGGTCGTATTCTATTGATAAGGGGCATGTCGGGTAGAAAATTCCTTCTGTTGCTGACTCTGATCGTTTCCGGCTGCGTGACGCAGCCGGAGACGGTCGTCGTCGAGGCCGATCCGGCCATCGGCGACTTCACCCCCGTCGTGCGCGAGATCCTCGAAAACCACCCCGACGGTGAGGTCACGATCCGGTTCGGCGAGGGGTGCTTCGACTTCTTCCCCGAACGGGCCGCCGGAAAGTACCTCTGCATCTCGAACAACGACAACGGATACAAGCGTTGCGCCTTCCTGCTCGAGGGGATGAACCGCGTACGGATCGAGGGGCTGGGCGACGGGACCCGTTTCCGCTTCCACGGTGCGATGGTCCCCTTCCGCATAGAGCGCTGCAGCGAGGTGCAGTTCGGCCGTTTCGCGGTCGAATACGACGCCTCGTTCATCTTCGAAGGGCGGGTCGTCGCCAACGATCCCGCAACGCGCAGCATCACCCTGCGGCTGCTCGATCCGGAACGCTTCCTGATCCGCGACGGCGAGCCCCGGTTCTCGGGATACGACTGGGAGAGTCCCTTCGGCGAAAACATCCTGTTCGATCCCCAAACCCGTTCGCCCTACTTCGACGCCGAACGCTACGGACACAACCCGAGCATCGCCCTGAAGGCCGAACGTCTCAACGACTCGCTGGTGCGGCTGAGCGGATATGCGGCCCGGGAGCTGCCTCCGGTCGGCAGCGTCTATACGGACAAGGGCCCCCATTCGACCAACCGCCGATATCCGGGATTCTCGCTCTACGCCAGTTCGAAGATCGAACTCTGCGACGTGACGCTCCACGATTCGGGCGGAATGGCGCTGATTGCCGAACGCTGTCGCGACGTCGTCTGCACGAGGTATTGCGTCGAGGTCCCCGCCGGAAGCGGTCGGATGGTCTCGGCCTCGGCCGACGCAACCCACTTCGTCGGGTGCTCGGGGCGCATCGAACTTCGCGACTGCCGGTTCGAAAGCATGCTCGACGACGCCACGAACATCCACGGCGCCTACATGAAGATCGTGGACCGACTCTCCGGCCACCGTTTCGGAGCCAGCTTCGGACACTTCCAGCAGGAGGGATACGACTTCGCCGAAGAGGGCGATTCGCTCGTCTTCGTCGACCGCGCCGACCTCTCCGTAGTCGGCGTCGGAAAGGTCGCGAAGATCGACTGCGTCAACGAAAACTACTACTCGATCCAGACCTCGTTCGACCTCGGGAACATCCCCGACTCGATACAGCTGGCCGTGGCGAACCCCACGTTCGACACCCGCGTCCGCATCTCGGGTTGCACGGTCCGGTACAACCGCGCCCGCAGCCTGCTGATCTCAACCCCGGGTGACGTCTGCATCGAAGATTGCGACCTCTCGTCGATGATGGCCGGCATACGCATCTGCGGCGACGCCAACTACTGGTTCGAATCGGGCCGCACGCAGAACATCGTCATCCGAAACAACCGCTTCGGCACGATGGCAACAGGCGGCGTTTCGCCCCAGGCCGTCCTGCAGATCGACCCCGTCATCCCGCACCGGGCCCGCGCCGGACGAAAACCCTATCACGGCTGCATCCGCTTCGAGGGTAATCTCGTCGAGACGTTCGACAACCAGGTAATCTATGCCCTGTCGGTCGATTCGATGGTCATCCGATCGAACCGCTTCGTCGACTCGCGACGTTTCGAGCCCCGTTTCAAAGGGCTGTCGGTCATCGACGCCCAGAGCTGCCGCAGCATCACGATTCAGGACAACGACTTCTCGGCCTGGAAAAAGGATGCGTCGATCAGTCTGGTCGACTGCCCCGAACGCCATCTGCAGGGAGACGGAATGCCTCCCGTAACCGAAAATCCAAACCCCTATTTCTATGAAAATTAGTCGATACCTCTTGCCGGCCGTCGTCGGGACTGCGATTGTCGGGGCGCTGGTCGGGACCTGTCGGGTCCCGGCCTCGCCGGGTATCGTCATCTCCGAGGGCGCACTCTCCGAAGCGCAGATCGCCGAAGACAAGTCCGGGAACGGCATGCAGGCCCCGGATTCAGCCGGCACGGCAGTGCGCGACACGGTCCGCATCAGCGAGTTCGGACTCCGCCCCGATACGGGCGAAGATGCCACCGGGGCCCTGCGCCGCGCCATCGCCGCCATCGCACGGAGCGGCCGTCCCACGGTGCTCCGTTTCGAAGAGGGACGCTACGATTTCCACGCTCCCCGGGGGCAGGACGACCGGGCCAGTGTCGCCGCCCGTCTCTGCGGGCTGCAGAATCTGGTGATCGACGGCGGCGGTGCCCGCTTCATCGGCCACGGCCGCCTCACGCTCTTCGCCGCCGAGGAGTGCCGGAACCTCACCTTGTGCAACTTCTCGCTCGACTGGCAGCGCCCCTACATCACGCAGGCCACGATCACGGCAATCGGCGACGGGCAGGTCGATCTGGCTATCGACCGGGCTCGCTATCCCTACCGCATCGAACAGGGACGGATCCGCTTCCTCGGAGACGGTTGGGTCCGGGAGGTCGATCCCGAAAGCTACTCCACGGCCTACGATCCGAGGAGCGGCGCGGTCCTCTACGGGACGCGTGACTATCCGCTCTCGGAACGCAATGTGCTCTTCCGCGGCGAGGTCCGTGAGGTGGCGCCCGACACGGTGCGCTTCTTCGGCCGCGTCGACCGCAAACTGCCCGTCGGAACCCGGATCGCCCTCTATCACGGTCGCTATCTGGCGCCGGCCATAACGCTGAGCGGCTGCCGCAACACCCGTCTCGAACGGATTGATCTGTTCCATGCCCCCGGCATGGGGGTCTATGCCCTGCGCTGCAAGGGACTCCTCCTGCGGGAGGTTTCCACCCGGCCGAACCGCGCCGAAGGGCGCTGTTTCAGCTGTGTGGCCGACGCCCTGCACTTCACCTCCTGCCGCGGGATGATCGAACTCGACGGCTGCCGGTTCGACGGTCAGGGCGACGACGCACTCAACATCCACGGCGTCTACATCCGCGTGGCCGGTATCTCGAAGCAGCGGCGGAGACTCCGGCTCGAAGGCGACCGATTCCCGGCCGACAAGGTCTTCGGCGTCGGTGACGAGATCTGGCCCGTCCACAGGCTGACGGTTGCCCGCGGGGAGCCCCGGCGCATCACGCGGATTGTCGGCCGCAAGGGACAGCAGCTGGAGATCGAGCTCGATCGGCCGCTCGACGGGGAGTTCGCGTGCGGCGACTTCGTCGAAAACGCCTCGTGGACGCCCGACATCAGGATCCACAACTGCCGGTTCGGCCGCGCAAACCGCGCCCGCGGCATTCTGCTCACCTCACCCGGGCGGGTCGAGGTCTTCGACAATCGCTTCGAAACCGCCGGAACGGCCATCCTCATCGAGGGCGACGTCAACTACTGGTTCGAATCGGGAGCCGTGCGCGACATGGAGATCCGCAACAACCTCTTCGACAACTGCGGAACCTCGGCCTCGAACAACGGCGGCACCGGGTGGGGCGAAGCCGTCATCAGCATCACCCCCTCCTTCCGTCCCGACTCGGAGACGTCGCCCGTCTACCACGACCGCATCCGGATTCACGACAACCGCATCCGGACCTACGACCGGCCTCTAATCCACGCCCGTGCGGTCGGTCATCTGCAGTTCGTCAACAACCGCATCGAGCAGACCTCCGACTTCCCGTCATCGGCCGCTCAGCGCGAATCATTCCGACTCGACGGGTGCCGGGATGTCCTCATCGCCGGAAACCGCTATGTCGGTTACGACAAGCCCGACGTCAAAACCTTCCACATGAAACCGAAAGATCTCACCTATGAAAAAGAGTAGAAAAAGAATCATCGTCACGGCAGCCGTAATCGTCGGCCTGCTCCTGGTCGCGCTGGTGGGCGGAAGCGGCTACTTCTGCTACCGGACGCTCAACCCCGACAGGATGAACGACATCCACTGGCTCGAGGAGCAGTATCCCCACGTCGTGGGATGGATCGACAGCATCCGCCAAAACGACCGGCTGCACGACATCTACCGCCCCAACGCCCGCGGCGAACAGCTCCACGCCCTCTGGCTCCGGGCCCCGCAGCCGACACCCCGCACCGCCGTGCTGCTGCACGGATACGAAGGGGCCGCCGAGGCCATGTTCATGATCGGATATCTCTACAACCACGATCTGGGCTACAACGTCCTGATGCCCGACCTGCGCGGCCACGGCAAAAGCCAGCCCCGGGCCGTGAGCATGGGATGGACCGAACGCGGCGAGGTGCTCGACTGGATCCGGACGGCCGACTCGCTCTTCGGCCCCGAGGCGCGGGTGGTCGTTCACGGCATCTCGATGGGGGCCGCCGCCACGATGATCGTCTGCGGCGAAGAGTCGCTCCCGGCATCGGTCCGCTGCGCCGTCGAGGACTGCGGATACACCTCGACCTACGACATCTTCCACGATGCCTGGGGCAAGCAGTCGCGCATCCCACGCTTTCCGCTCTTCCAGCTCTCGGACCTCTGGTGCCGAATCCTCTACGGATGGAGTTTCCGGGAGGCGTCGCCCCTCGAGGCCGTAGGCCGAAGCCGCGTGCCGATGATGTTCATCCACGGCGATCGGGATTCGGTCGTCCCCGTGGAGATGGTCTACCGCCTCTACGAGGCCAAATCCGGAGAAAAGGTGCTCTGGGTACTCCCCGGAGTCGACCACGGCGCCGCCTATCTCGAAGATCCGAAGGAGTACACGCGGTGCGTCGGGGAGTTCGTCGGCCGCTGGATCGACTGACGCCTCCAGGCCATCGCGGCGAGGGGTCGTTCCGCCGGGACCTTCCGGCCGGCGGCGCAATCCGCCATCGAATCACCCATAAAACACGGAAAAACCAATGACCCGAAAACTGTTGTTCTCACTTGCGGCAGCCCTGCTCGCCCTGCCGGCCGCCGCTCAACGCTGGACGCTCGATCCCCAGGGTGGTATCGTCTGGCAGCCCCAGGGCGACATCCCCCACAAGGACCATCTGGAAATGACCGGCGAGCAGATCTCCGCTGTCCTCCGCTGGGCGGTCGATGAACGGGGGGCCTTCCACGTCGAACGGTCGCTCGTCTTCCCGCTGCTGCGCGTCAAACCCGACGACACGCACGCCAGCCTGATGTGCCGCGTGGCAACCGACATCCCCTCGCTGCTGGCCGTCAACACCTCGGCCGTGGGGTTCAACGCCTCGGCCCTGCAGTTCGAACGCGTCGAGAAAATGCTCTTCGACGGCACGCTCCGCGTGCAAAGTCTGTGGAGCTTCAACGGCGTCGGGGCCGGATACGACGAGGTCGAAAACCCCGCCCCGGTGCTCGCCATGGAGCGCACGATCTTCCCCTCGCCTACGCAACCCGCCCTCTGCGAACGTTACCTGCTCCGCAACATCGGGCCAAAACCCCTCGAAATCTCCGTCCCGGAGTTCACGCAGGAGTTCGTCACGCCGGCTCATCGCGGTATGACGGGCAGCTACCTCATCCGGGCCGAGATCGCCGATCCCGGGGTGAGAACTCTCCAGCCCGGGGATTCGACCCTCGTCGAGACGCTCTTCCGCGCCTGCCGCGTCGGCGAATCCCTCCAGCCGACAGACGTCGGAGCGGAACTCGCCGCCCGGAAGGCCTTCATCAATGAGGTGACAAACAACCTCGTGCTCGAAACTCCCGATCCGGTCATCGACCGCGAATTCCGCTTCGCCAAGATCCGATCGACCGAAAGCATCATCAAAACCGCCGGCGGTTACATGCATGCCCCCGGCGGCGAGTGCTACTATGTCGCCATCTGGGCCAACGATCAGGCCGAATATGTCAACCCCTTCTTCCCGATGCTCGGCTACGAAATCGCGGACGAATCGGCACTGAATGCCTTCCGCCACTTCGCCCGATTCATGAACCCCGAATACCGACCGCTGCCCAGCTCGATCATCGCCGAGGGCCGCGACATCTGGAACGGCGCCGGAGATCGCGGCGATGCCGCCATGATCGCCTACGGTGCCGCCCGATACGCCCTGGCCCGCGGTTCGAAAAGCGAGGCCGAAGAGTTGTGGCCCCTCATCGAGTGGTGTCTCGAGTACTGCCGCCGCAAACTGACCCCGCAGGGAGTCGTCGCCTCCGATACCGACGAACTCGAAGGCCGCTTCCCGGCCGGTGAGGCCAACCTCTGCACCTCGACGCTCTACTACGACGCCCTGCGTTCGGCCGTCTATCTCGGACGCGAACTCAAGCGCCCCGCCGCCCGGCTGCGGCAATATGCGCATCAGGCCGACCGGTTGGCCGAAGCCATCGACCGCCACTTCGGCGCTACGGTGGCCGGGTATGAGACCTACCGCTACTTCGACGGCTGCACGAAACTCCGTTCGTGGATCTGCATGCCGCTGATCGCCGGACTGAAAAACCGCAGTCGGGGGACCGTCAGCGCCCTGCTCGGCAAAGAGCTCATGACGCCCGACGGCCTGCTCACCGAACAGGGAAGCTCGACCTTCTGGGACCGCTCGACGCTCTACGCCCTGAGGGGCATCTACATCGCCGGGGAGGCCGACCGCGCCACGGACGTCCTCGCCCGATACGCCCGCCGCCGGCTGACCGGCGACCATGTCCCCTATCCCATCGAGGCGTGGCCCGAGGGTTCGCAACGCCATCTGGCCGCCGAAAGCGGACTCTTCTGCCGCGTCGTGACCGAAGGGCTGTTCGGCATCCGACCCACCGGATTGCGGACCTTCGAATGCACCCCCTCGATGCCTTCGGGCTGGAAACGGATGGCCCTGCGGCACATCCGCGCCTTCGGAAACGACTTCGATCTGGAGGTCGAACGCATCGACAACGACCACCTCTCGCTCCGCCTCGCAGTGGCCGGGCAGCCGGCCCGAACCTTCCGGATCCGTCAGACAGAGACCCTGCAGATCCGTCTCCCGCAACATCCGTAATACACGTCCGATCATGAAATCTCTCCTCCGCGTACTGCTCCTTGGGGCCGCTGTGATCCTCTCGGCCTGCCGGACGTCGGCCTCCGGCGGCGACGTCCGTCTGAGCGACTTCCTCGATCCCCGGGCCGACAGTCTCGACGCCGGACCCGCCATCCGCCGCGCCCTGGCACACTGTGCCTCGACCCACGCCCGACGGCTCATCCTCCCCGGCGGCGAACTCCGCATCCGGGAAGATCTGCTCGTCGAAAAGTATCAGTTCATCAGCAACAACGACGAAGGGCTCAAGCGCATCGCCTTCGATCTGGACGGATTCGAGAACTTCACCGTCGAAGGCGCCGGAACAAGGCTCCTCTTCACGGGTTTCGTCTCGCCGTTCAGCCTCGAACGTTGTCGAAACGTCCGGATCCGCAACCTCGAAATCGACTTCACCCGCACGTTCCACTCCGAAGCCACGGTCCGTGCCGCCGGCCCCGGCTGGCTCGATCTGGAGTTCCCGGCAACGTATCGCTGTGACCTCTCGGACGGCTGTCTGCGGCTGTTCGACGACGAAGGTCGCTCGTACCCCTACTCCAGTCTGCTGGAGTTCGACGCCCGACGCCGCGAACCCGCCTTCCACGTCGACGACTACTGGCTCCCGGCTCACACCATTCCCGCCGAGCGCCGTGCAGACGGTCGGATCCGCATCTTCCGCCCCGATCTGAAGGCCACGCCCGGAAATACGCTCGTCTTCGGCGCCGCACGACGGCTCAATCCCGGATTCGTCCTCTCCGATTCGCAGGTCGTTGAGATTCACGACGTCACGATCCACCACTGCGGCGGAATGGGCGTCATCGCCCAGCGGTGCAGCGACATCACCCTCGAAAGACTGCGTGTCGTCCCCGCTCCCGGCCGCATGATCAGCATCACGGCCGACGCCACCCACTTCGCCAACTGCTCGGGGAAGATCCGCCTGCTCGACTGCACGTTCCTCAACCAGAAGGACGACGCCACAAACATCCACGGAATCTACATGCCCGTCGTCAGATGCATCGGCCCGAAAACACTCCGGCTCCGGCTCGCCCACAGCGGGCAGTACGGCGTCGACTTCCTCCGCGAGGGCATGCAGGTCGAGGTGGTAGACAACCGCTCGCTGATGACCTATGCCCGTCGCACAGTCGGGCAGGTGCAACGCCTCAACAAGGAGTTCACGGAGGTGACCTTCACCGAACCCCTCCCCGACTCGATCCGAACGGGCCATCTGATCGCCGCCGACGAGGCCGGTCCCGACGTACTGATCCGGGGATGCCGGATGTCCGGAAACCGCGCCCGCGGGCTGTTGATCGGTTCGCGCGGGAAGGTGGTCATCGAGGAGAACTACTTCCACATCGCCGGCGCCTCGATCCTCTTCGAGGGGGACGGCAACTTCTGGTTCGAACAGTCCGGCGTGCGCGACGTCACGATCCGGAACAACCGTTTCGAAAACGGAAACTACGGCAGTCTGGGCTGGGGCGCAGCCTGCATCGCCGTCGGCAGCGGAATCCCGGATCGCGCGGCGAGCCGATACCACCGCAACATCCGCGTCGAGGGGAACACCTTCCGCGTCTTCGACCCCCGCATCGTCAACCTCTACTGCGTCGACGGGTTCCGATTCGCCGACAACAACCGCATCATCCGCACGACGAACTATCCCGCACAGTTCGATCCGGAGCTCTTCTTCCGCTTTGCGGAGTGCGACCACGTCGAGGTGCCGGCACACGTCGTCTGGCAGGAAGAGTAGGTTCACCGAGTCCGCCCGGCACGAAAAAAACGGAGCCGCATCCCTGCTGAAACAGGAATGCGGCTCCATCTTCGCCGGAGGGGATTGCGTCAGGCCGTACGCCCGACGGTTCTTTCGCCCTTTCGGGCTCTCCTCATCTTAATTTTTTTCCCCCCCCCTCCTTCCTCGGAAGGTTATTTCCAGAGGTTGCGCGGGTATTTGCCCTCCGAGATCATCTTCTCGATGGCGGCCATCAGCGCCGGTTTGTCCTCCTTGTAGGTTACGCCGTGCCACTGGGCGGCCGAACGCAGCACGCGAAGCGTCGACGTCCCGTCACCGATCAGTTTGTTGACCATCGTCGGAATGTAGAACTCCGCCTTGATATTGTCCCGGTTGGCCTCGTACCAGGTTCGGAAATAGGCCTTCGTGTGGTCGAAATAGTCCGGCGTGAAGCCAAACAGGTTCATCGAAACCGGCGTATCCTCGGCCAGTTCCTCATCGGCTCCGCCGTCGTGGAAGACGATCTTCCCGTCGGGCATCCGCTCGATCTGCGTCCGCTCGACCATCGACGAGAGGTTGCCGTCCTTATCCACGCCGCAGACCCCGCGCGAAACCGTGCCGTTCGCCGACAGTGTCCTGTTCAGATCGTAGGCCACCATGCAGTAGCGGTCCTTGCTGCCGTCGAGCTGCGAAAGGTATTCGCCGATGGTCTGGTATGCCTCGGCTCCGTAGAAATCGTCGGCGTTGATCACCGCAAACGGCTCGTGGATCGCATCGGCCGCCATCATCACCGCATGGTTCGTCCCCCACGGCTTCACGCGCCCCTCGGGAACGGTCAGCCCCTCGGGCAGGTAGTCCAACTCCTGGAAAACAAACTCCACGGCAATGCGCCCGCCAAACCGGTCGGCCGAAAAAATCTCCTGGAACTCCTTGGCAAAGGAGTGGCGGATGACGAAGACCACCTTGCCGAATCCGGCCCGGATGGCATCGTAGATCGAATAGTCGATGATCGCTTCGTTGTTCGGACCGACTCCGTCCATCTGCTTGAGCGACCCGTAGCGGGATCCCATGCCCGCGGCGAGTACCAATAATGTGGGTTTTACCATAATTTTATCGTGCTTTTGACGTTTTGTTCTCAACGAATTACAAAGTTAACACTTTAAGCGCGAATTGCCAACTTTTTTCCGCTATTCAAACACCTCGGGGTCTCGGGACGAGGACGAAGACTCAAATAAATTTGGCAGTCCCGGTCGCTTGTGCTATCTTTGCAAGGATAAACCCGGCCGGCCCCCGCTGCAGGACTCCCCGCCCCACCGTGCGGACCTCCGCCCCGGCTGACTACCCCGGCCCGGCTACGACTTAACCGACCCCGTCTATGAACTGGTTGAAAAAAATAAAGGCCTGGTGGCACGGATTCTTCCGCAAACGAAGATTCAACATGCTCAACGCCACGGACCTCTCCGAAGAGTGGCACATGCACCTCTCGCCGGCCAGCATCTTCGCCGGATTGATCGCATTCCTGCTCATGCTCTTCATCATCACCCTCTCGCTGGTGGCTTACACCCCCGTGCTGGAGTTCCTCCCCGGATACCGCACCGAGGCCGACCGCTCGCGCGAAAGCCTCATTCAGAACATCATCCGACTCGATTCGATGGAGCGCGTCATGAACGACATGATGACCTACAACGAAAACATCGCCCTGATCATGGAGGGCCGGACACCCGTATCACGCGTCCTCGCCTCCTCCGATTCGTCGCGCATCTCCAAGGTGCTCGTCGTCCCCTCGCGCGAGGATTCGATCCTGCGCGCCGAAATGGAGGGAAGCGGCCCCTATGCCCTCTCGGGCCAGGAGAACGGCTCGCGCCGACAGGTCCGTGAGGCCATCGAACTCGCCTCGCCCGTCGAGGGTATCATCACCGAACACTTCGATCTGAAGGAGAACCGATACGGCGTCAAGATCGCCGCCGCTGCCGCCGACCGCATCGCCGCCGTCGACAACGGAACCGTCGTCCAGAGCCTCTGGTCCCCCGACAACGGATACACGATCGTCATCCAGCACGCCGCTAACCTCCTCTCGATCTACCGGAACCTCTCCCAGTCGCTCGTCGCTACGGGTCAGACCGTCCGCGCCGGCGAACAGATCGGGTACAATGCCGAAGCCGAAAACGGAGAGGTCAAACTCTTCGAATTCGAACTCTGGAACAACGGGAAACCCGTCGATCCCGAAAGATACATCGTCTTCTGACCCTGCCCATGAAACAACGCCTCGCCATCCTCGGATCCACCGGCTCGATCGGTGTGCAGACCCTCGACATCGCCCGTGAAAACCCCGACCGCTTCGAAGTGAGGATCCTTTCAGCCCACCGCAACTGGGAACAACTCGCCCGTCAGGCCCGCGAATTCGACGCCGATACGGTGGTCATCGCAGACAAACAATACTACACGCCGCTGTGCGAGGCCCTCGCCGATACCGACACGAAGGTCTATGCCGGCGAGGAGGCCGTGGCTCAGGTAGCCGCCGGAGGCGATTCCGACGTGGTGGTCAACGCCCTGGTCGGATATGCCGGCCTCGCGCCTACGGTGGCCGCCGTCAGCGCCGGCAAGAAGCTCGCTCTGGCCAACAAGGAGTCGCTCGTGGTCGGCGGTGCGTGCGTCATGCCCCTGGCCCGCGAACACAAGGCCCCGATCCTGCCCATTGATTCGGAACATTCGGCCATCTTCCAGTGTCTGCTGGGCGAACACGCGCCGGTGCGCAGGCTCCTCATCACCTGCAGCGGAGGCGCATTCCGCGACCTGAAGCGCGAAGAGCTGGCCTCGGTCACCGTCGAGCAGGCCCTCCACCACCCCCAGTGGCACATGGGTGCCAAGATCACGATCGACTCCTCGACGCTCGTCAACAAGGGTTTCGAGGTCATCGAGGCCCACTGGCTGTTCGGAACCCCGCCCGAACGCATCGCGGTGGTGATGCACCCCCAGTCGATCGTCCACTCGATGGTCGAATTCGAGGACGGAGCCATCAAGGCCCAGCTCGGTGAACCCGACATGTGCATGCCGATCAGCTTCGCGCTGATGTTCCCCGACCGCGCCACGCGTCCCGACGCCCGATTCAGCTTCGCGGACCATCCCCAGCTCTCGTTCGGCCCGGTCGACGGCGAAAAATATCCTGCGCTGGGAATCGCCTACGAATGTCTGCGCCGCGGCGGAACGGCCCCCTGCACGATGAACGGAGCCAACGAGGTGGCCGTGGCCGCATTCCTCGCCCGGCAGTGCTCGTGGCTCGACATCGTGCGAACGATCGAACACACGCTCGACAAGGCCGCGTTCACGGCCCGTCCCTCGCTCGGGGACCTGGCCGAGGCCGACAGAGAAGCCCGGCAGCTGGCCGCCCGGTTCCTCGGCGTCGACACAACCCCCGCCCGGCGGGGCTAAACCCTTCACCCGGAAAAATACCAAACAAGAATGGACATACTCATCAAAATCATTCAGTTCTTCCTCTGCTTCACGATCCTGGTCGGAATCCATGAGTTCGGGCACTTCATCATGGCCCGCGTATTCCGGATCCGCGTCGAAAAGTTCTACATCTTCTTCGACATCGGTTTCTCGCTCTTCAAGTTCCGCCGCGGAAACACCGAGTACGGCATGGGCTGGCTCCCGCTGGGCGGTTACTGCAAAATCGCCGGCATGATCGACGAGTCGATGGACAAGGGTTATCAGAGTCAGGCCGTACAGCCCTGGGAATTCCGCGCCAAACCCGCCTGGCAACGCTTCCTGGTCATGATCGCCGGCGTGGTGATGAACCTCCTGCTCGCCGTGGCCATCTACATCGGAATCAGCTACACCTGGGGCACGACCTACCTCTCGAACGAGGACGTCAAGTGGGGCTACAACTTCAACGAGGCCGGACACCGGCTCGGCTTCCAGGACGGTGACCGAATCCTGACCGTCGACGGCCAGCCGATCGACGACTTCCTCGACATCCTCAACGCCATGGTCATCGTCGACGCCGACCGAAAGATCGTCGTTGAGCGCAACGGAGAGCAGGTCGAACTCACCCTCCCGCTCAACGAACTGATCGCCATGCGCCAGAACAAGGGCTACGAAGGACTGCTCGTCCCGCGTCAGCCGTTCGTCATCGACAGCGTCGTGGCTCCGACGGTGGCCATGCTCCGCCCGGGCGACGAGATCGTCGGAATCGACGAACTGGCCGGCGTCGAATATCCCGCCTTCCGCGAGTACATCCAGTCGCATGCCGGCGATTCGGTCCGGCTGCACGTCGTGCGGCAGGGCGTCGCGCTGCCCGCCTTCGCCGTCCCGGTCTCCCAGGAGGGTACGCTCGGAGTCATCCGCGAAGGGTACACCCTCCGCACCCAAAAGTACACCTTCTGGCAAGCTATCCCCGCCGGATTCCACAAAACCGGAGAGGTCATCTCCTCCTACTGGCAGCAGCTGAAGATGATCGTGAAGCCCAAGACCAAGATGTACGAGGAGCTGGGAGGGTTCCTCGCCATCGGAAGCATCTTCCCCTCGTCGTGGGACTGGCAGGACTTCTGGCTCAAGACCGCATTCCTCTCGATCATCCTCGCCGTGATGAACATCATCCCCATCCCCGGTCTGGACGGCGGTCACGCCATCTTCACCTTCTGGGAGATGATCACCCGGCGAAAGGTCAGCGACAAGGTCCTCGAGGCCGCCCAGTATGTCGGACTGGTCATCATCCTCATGCTGCTGCTCTACGCCAACGGCAACGATATCTACCGATTCTTCATCAAATAGCTCCGCAAATATGACCGAAGTCGAAAAGATGATGCGCGGCGAGCTGTACGACTACAGCGACCCGGAAGCCATGGAACTCAACCTGCAGGCCCACGAGCGGCTCGAGAAGCTCAATACGGTCCGGTACCGGGATTTCGCGGCCTATCGCTCCGCCCTGCGCGAACTGATCCCCGGATTCCCCGACACGAGCTACCTGATCACGCCGTTTCGCTGCGACTTCGGGTTCCGGATCTCCGTCGGCGAAGGCGTCGTCATCAACTTCAACTGCACGTTCCTCGACGGCGGCGGCATCACGATCGGCAACCACACGCTCATCGGCCCCAACTGCCAGCTCCTGACGCCTCACCACCCGATCGACTATCTGGAACGCCGCAAACCCGTCGAAACGGGAAAACCCGTCCGCATCGGCAACGACTGCTGGCTGGGCGGCGGCGTGATCGTCTGCCCGGGGGTCACGATCGGCGACCGCTGCATCATCGCCGCCGGAAGCGTCGTGACACACGACATACCCGATGACTCGCTGGCGGCCGGAAACCCCGCCGTCGTAAAACGCAAACTCGAGAAACATGACGACTGAAAAACTCAACACCTGCGCCGAAGCGCTCCGCCGCCACCATTTCGAAACCGCCGTCGTCGAAAACACACAGGAGGCCTTCGATCGGATCAAGGCCGTCGTCGAGGCCGAAGCGCCGAAGATCGTCTCGTTCGGCGACTCGAAGACCATGCGCAAAACCGGAATCATCGACTGGCTGCGCGATAACGGCGACTGGACGCTGCTCGACGGATTCAACCCCGACATGCCGCGTCCGGAACGCCTCGAAATACGCCGTCAGGCCCTGATGTCCGACCTCTTCATCACGGGCATCAACGCCGTGACCGAGGAGGGGACGCTCCACTGGCTCGACATGGTCGGAAACCGCATCGCTCCCGTGGCGTTCGGCCCCCGCAAGGTGATCCTCGTCGCAGGCCGCAACAAGATCGTCGCCAATCGCGAGGAGGCCGAAGAGCGCATCCGCCGCATCGCCGCCCCGCAGAACATCGCCCGCCATCCGGGATTCCGAACCCCGTGTGCCAAAACCGGCGTCTGCATGGACTGCAACTCCCCGGACCGTATCTGCAACACCCGCATGGAGATGCTGCGCTGCTACCCCGCAGGGCGTATTCTCGTCATTCTGATCGATCAGGAGCTCGGATTATGAAACACACAGTCATAACAGCCCTGCTGCTGGCTGCGCTCCCGCTGGCAAACGGCTGCAGCGACAATTCGGAGGTCTTCTACTCGATCTCCTACCCCATTGTGCGCATCGAGGCCCAGGTCACCGTCACCGAGAGTGAACCGACGCCCGAAGAACCCTCGACCGGCGAGGGAACCGAAACGGGTGGCAATGACGGAACCGGCAGCGGAACGGGAACCGACGGGACGGAGACCGGAACAGGCGGAACGGGAACAGGTACGGGCTCCGGCTCGGGTTCGGACACCGGAACGGGAGAGGGCGAAGGTACGGAAGAACCGGTCGATCCGCTGGTGGCACAGATCCAGGCCGAGGTGCTGGCCGAAGCCCCGGTACAGGTCGGCGGACGCTACGTGCTCGACTTCACCCGCTACAACCGCGGACCGCTGACGGTCGACACCGCCTCCGAGGCCGGGACCGTCCAGGGCGCCTTCTTCAAGGAGCCCGGAGCCTCGGAGATCAACCTCTTCTTCCTGGAAGACAACTACGCCTGCACGATCTCCTCGTACCGCGATACGGACGGCAAATACAAGGTCCTGCTGACGGTCGATCTGACCGAGATCTACCAGCAGCGTTACCCCTCGGCCGGCCTGACCAAGGTCGTCCGACAGGAATACACCTCGACCCCTTCAAACTGATACCACGATGGCTGCCAAGGTCAAAAAAGCCTACTTCTGCAAAAACTGCGGCTTCGAAGCCCCGAAATGGCTCGGGAAATGCCCCTCGTGCGGCGAATGGAACACCTTCACCGAGGAGATCATCGCCCGCGAAAGCGGTCCGGTGGCCGCAGCCGTGGCCGGTCCGCTCCCTGCGACGAAGCCCCAGCGCGTGCGCGACATCCGCGAAAGCGAACACCGCCGGATCGATCTCGGAAACCCGGAGGTCAACCGCGTACTGGGCGGCGGAATGGTTCCCGGTTCGCTGATCCTGCTCGGCGGTGAGCCCGGAATCGGAAAGTCAACCCTCTCGCTGCAGATCGCCCTGGCGGCAAACGGGCTGAAGACCCTCTACGTCTCGGGCGAGGAGTCAGCCGAACAGATCAAGATGCGCGCCCAGCGGATCGGCGTCGGAAACGACGAGTGTCTGATCTATCCCGAAACGCTGTTGGAGAACATCATCGCGCAGATGGCCGAGCAGAAGCCCGATCTGGTCATCATCGACTCGATTCAGACCATCTACACCGAGGTGCTCGACTCCTCGGCCGGCAGCGTCTCGCAGATCCGCGAGTGCGCCGCCTCGCTGCTCAAGTATGCCAAAACGACCGGCACATCGATCTTCATCATCGGACACATCACCAAGGACGGTGCCATCGCCGGTCCCAAGATCCTCGAACACATCGTCGATGTCGTCCTGCAGTTCGAAGGCGACAGCAACAACGTCTACCGCATTCTGCGCGGTATCAAGAACCGTTTCGGAGCCACGTTCGAAATCGGCGTCTTCGAAATGCTCGAAGAGGGGCTGCGCGGCGTCGACAACCCCTCGGAAATTCTGCTGACCCACTACGAAGAGCCGCTGTCGGGAATTGCCGTCGGGGCTTCGGCCGACGGCGTAAGACCCTATCTGATCGAGGTGCAGGCCCTGGTCAGCGGCGCCGCCTACGGCACCCCGCAGCGCTCGTCGACCGGTTACGACGCCCGGCGGATGAACATGCTGCTGGCCGTACTCGAAAAAAGGGTCGGCATGAAGATGTTCCAGAAGGATGTCTTCCTGAACTTCGCCGGAGGATTCAAGGTCGCCGATCCGGGGCTCGATCTGGCCGTCGTGGCCGCCGTCATCTCCTCCTACTACGATCGCCCCGTGGCCGACGGGGTCTGCTGCGCCGGCGAGATCGGCCTCTCGGGCGAGGTGCGTCCCGCCCCCCGTTCGGAACAGCGTATCAGCGAGGCCGCACGGCTCGGATTCCGACGCATCGTCGTCTCGGCCTATCTGCCCAAAGGGACCAAGCATCCCAAAGGGATCGAGGTCGTCCGAATCAGCAGCATCGACCAGCTTCCCAAGGCCCTCTTCGTGGAGTAGCGGCCGAAAGTGAGGGGCGGAGTCGCCGGAGCAAAAAAAACGAGGGAGCGCGAGAACAAACATAGAGAAAATGTCGCACCGCAAAACGGTGGACAAGAAACGGCGTTACAAAAGAACAGCCCGTCTGTACATACAGACGGGCTGTTTTGGCTTCGGGGAAGGGGCGGCCGGAGGGGAGGGTCCGCAAGTCGGCCGGGGCAATCAGAAGGACAGTCAGAAAGGCGGTAACGGGGTAACCCGGAGGGTGAGCCCGCAGGTCGGCCGGAGAGATCAGAGATCCGGGTCCAGCCGCCACGAAAGCTCCTCGCGGACCAGCTCCTCGGCGGGGTGCGTCCCCAGCGAATCGACGGCCTGCTGCACGGCAAGGCGGTTCTCCTCGCTTCGGGAGCCGAGGTTGACCAGCGCCGCAACGGCTCCCTGTGCCAGCAAATGGCTCTCCTGAAACTCCGACGCTGCCGCCCGGCGAACGATATCGGCCACGCGCGGAATCCATGCCGTCTGCGGAGCTTCGGTCCGAGCAACGGCCATCAGCACCGCATACTGCTGGAGCCAGCCGGCTTCGGGGGTCGTCCATGCGTCGAAAAGCGCCGGAAGCGAAGGCGTCCGTCCCAGCAGGGCAAAGGCCCCCTCTTCGGCCATTTCGGAGTTGAGCAACCCGTCGCCCCAGAACGGAAATTCGTCCGGTGTGAGGCGCCCGGGATCGGCGATATGGAAGGCTGCCAGGCGCAACTCGCGGACATCCTGCTGATAGAGATAGCGGGCAAAGTCGTGATCCGTGGACTCGGCCCGGGCCAGACGGCGCAGGGTCGGAAGGCTCACACCGTAGTTCAAGCCGTACGTGCGGCCGTAATAGCGCATCGAGTCGGCTACGGCGCCGTTCCGCTCCCGGCGAAAGGCGCCAAGCAACGCGGTCATTCGCGTGGTGAAATCCATCATTTGCGGCGAGGCAGGGCTACGTTGATCGTTCGGCCGAATTCAAAGACCGGAAGCACCGTGCGGGCATACTCCTGACCGCCCGAGAGCACCGTGCAGGTCGAGGGATCGGCCACACGGCAGCGGACAACATTCGTCTCCTTGGGTCCGGCCTCGAGTCCCGCTCCGGCCTCGGCGCCCGACGGCTCGATCTGCAGCAGGACGATGTCGCCCGAAAGATCGTTCTCCGGAAGCAAACCGCCGGCCGGACTGAAACGGCAGACGATATACTGCTTCTTGTCCGTCTGCGGATAGACCACATAGCGGCGCGTCGAGGTGGTGGTGACGTGTTTGCCCAGGAAGAGCTCCAGATAGCTCTGCTCCTGGCGGTCGATCTCCTTCAGCGCCGCATCCAGCCCCTGGCCGAAGACATTCTCACCCGCTTCGCCCGTGATGAGGTCGAGGCGGTGGCGACGCAGCGAATAGATCCGCTCGGCGGCCGCGCGCGCCGCATCCTCCAACGAAGAGGTCGTCATCTCAAGTTTGTCGGGCTGCAGCCGCGCAAACTCCTCATCCGTCGCGGCATAGCTCTGCACACGAGTCGCGGGGGCCGCCGGGGCCGTTGCGTTCAGGCAGGTGGCGCCGTCGAGAAGGGCGATCCGGGCGCCGGTGATGCTCCACGTCGTCTTGTCGGCCAGCGCCGGCCGCACGCCCAGGAACTTCTGCGCATAGCGCGCGTAGGGCCCCGCCAGCGTCCGGTCGCACTCGACGGTCAGGTCCACGGCAAGGATCGTCCGCGGCTGCGACACAACCACGCCGTCAGCCGTCTCGTTGGCACCCTGCAGGGCAATGTATGGATTCTGAGCCGAAGCGCCTCCCGCAAGCAGCAGGATCAGCGCCAAAAGTCTGTATTTCATGGTCTGAATAGTTTGATGCTGTCGAAGAACAAAAGTAGCGTTTTTTCGCGTGTCGTCAAAATTTCAGGTAAAAATCACGCGTCAGCGCCCGGTATTCGGGCGTATAGTCTTCGTGGGCGCCCGTTCCGATGGTCAGTTCGTCGATCCGAAGATCCGTATCCGTGCCGCAGGCCACCGCCGGATCCCCGGCCGGGGAGAACTCCATCAGCACCCGGCGGGGAGCCCGGCGGGGCGTGGTGCGAACCCACGTGAGGCGTCGCAACCGCAGGTGCTGCACCGCCAGCCGCCGGAACCGTTCGGCCTCGGGTGTCGGCAGCACCACGGCAAAGCGTCCGCCAGGCGAAAGAAGCCGGACAACCGCATCGAGAAGCTCTTCGTAGGAGAGGCTGACCGTATGGCGGGCCGTCGTGCGACCCGGGTCGGGGCAGGTCAGCGAATCGACGTAGAAGGGCGGATTCGAGACGATCAGGTCGTAGCGCTCCGCGGGGCGGAACTCCTGGATCGCCTGCCCGACGAAGTGCAGACGGTCGCCCCAGGGCGAGGCGTCACCGTTCTCGCGCGCATCCGACAGGTCGTCGATATCGACTCCCGTGATCTCGGCCTGCGGGCAACGCTGCGCCAGCATCACGGCAATCAGCCCCGTACCGGTACCGATGTCGAGGATTTGCCGGTCCGTGGGCCGCACACCGACCCACGCGCCGAGCAGCACGCCGTCCGTACCGACCTTCATCGCAGTGCGCTGCTGGCGGATCGTGAAGCGTTTGAAGCGAAAGGCTCCTTCGAGATGTTCGACGGGTTCACTCATGGTCGTTGAGAATTCGGTCCATACCGGCTCCGAAGAGCGAAAAATCGTATCGCACGGGGTCCGCCGCGTCGAACTCACGAAGCCGCGAGGTGATCTCCTCGACAGCCCGCCAGTCGTTCTGACGCCGCGTGAGCAACCCCAGAGCCCGTCCCGTCACGCCGACGTGGAGGTCCAGCGGCAGGTAAAGCGCCGACATCGGAATACGCCGCCAAAGGCCGAAATCGACCCCGCGGTCGTCGCGGCGGACCATCCACCGCAGGTACATGCACAGCCGTTTGCAGGCCGCTCCCCGCTCGATCGACGAGAGGTGTTTCTCGCAGCGCGGGGCGTGGGGCGCAGCGAAGAACTCCCGGCGGAACTCCGCCAGCACGGGCCGCAGATCGCCGTGCACCGCGTAACGCTCTTCGAAAAAGGCGCCCAGTCCGCCGTAGCGCTCCTCGAAGCCCCGCAGCGCCAGCACAAAATCCCTGAGATCACCGCCGTTGAAGGTGCGGTGGACAAAAGTTTCCAGCTGCTTGAGTTCACGCTCCGAGGCGTGGCGCACGAAGTCCGCCGGGGCGTTGTCCATCAGAAGCATCATCCGGTGGCCGTTGCGGACGATCGAACGGCGGTTGCCCCAGGCAATCGTGGCCGACAGAAAACCGGCAATCTCCCGGTCGGCGCGCTCCGTGAAGCGGTGCGGCACCGAAATCGGATCGTCCGGGATGAACTCCGGGCGGTTATAGCGGTCATAGAGCGATTCGAGCAGCTCCCTGAGCAGCGAGGGTTCCATCATGGTCAATTCGGGAATAGAATCAAACGTCGCAGCGGCTGCTGCCGCCGGCATGGACAAACGGAATGCGGGGTACACGCCGAATCGCAGACATCGGGGCCACGGTCCGGCAGAAGAGCCCCCGTTCACGAAAAAAAAGGATCAGGGTTCGACGATCCGTCCGTCGGACATCGTAATCTTCCGGTCGGCCATCGAGGCCAGATGCTCGTCGTGGGTCACCAGAATGGTCGTCTGCCCCAGGCGGTCGCGCAGTTCGAAAAAGAGGCGGTGGATCTCTTCGCGGTTGTGCGAATCGAGGTTGCCCGAGGGTTCGTCGGCCAGCAGCACCGCCGGCGAGTTGATCAGCGCCCGCGCAATGGCCACGCGCTGCTGTTCACCGCCCGACAGCTGGGCCGGTTTATGGTCGCGGCGCGCCGAAAGGCCCATCAGCTCGAGCAGTTCCGCGGCTCGGCGCTCCACCTCGGCCCGCGGCCGGCGGCCGATCAGCCCCGGAATGCAGACATTCTCAAAGGCCGTAAATTCGGCCAGCAGGTGGTGAAACTGAAAGACAAAGCCGATCCGCTCGTTGCGGAAACGCGACAACGCCTTGTCATCCAGCGTAAAGACGTCTGTCCCGTCGATCTCGACACGGCCCGAATCGGGACGCGACAACGTCCCGATGATCTGCAGCAGTGTCGTCTTCCCGGCGCCGCTCGCCCCGACGATCGAGACCACCTCGCGCGGCGCAACCTCCAGCGACACGCCCCGCAGCACCTCCAACGTACCGAAACTCTTGTGTATATCCGTTATGCGTATCATGATCGGAATGCATTGAACAGTTTGACCGTATCGACCGCCTCGCGCACGTCGTGGACCCGAAGGATCCGCGCCCCCTGACGCAGGCACTCCCAGTCGAGCGCCACGGTCCCGGCCAACGACTCCTCCGGCGTACAGCCCAGCGTGCGGTAGATCATCGACTTGCGCGAAAGCCCCGCCAACACCGGAAATCCCTCTCCGCACAGGCGGTGCAGACCGCGCAGCAGTTCGAAATTCTGCGCCACGGTCTTGGCAAAGCCGAAGCCCGGATCGAGGATGATCCGCTCGCGGCGGATGCCCGCCGCCATCATCTCGTCGGTCCGGCGGCGGAAATAGTCGACCACCTCGGTGGTGATGTCGCGCCGGTAGTCGGTCTGCGCCTGCATCGTCTGCGGCGTCCCTTTCATGTGCATCGCCACGTAGGGAAGGTCGTATCGGGCCACCGTCTCCAGCATCTTCGCATCCAGTTCGCCCGCCGAGATGTCGTTGACGACCACCTCGCCGAAGGCTTCGACCGTGCGCGCAACCACCTCGCTGCGGAACGTGTCGACCGAGACCGTCATCCCCGGGGCCAGGCGCCGCACCGTCTCCACGCCGAGCGCCACGCGCCGCCACTCCTCCTCCGTCGGAACCTCGTCGGCCCCCGGACGCGAGGAGTACCCCCCGACGTCGATCAGCGAAGCCCCCTCGTCGAGCGCCTCGCGCACGCGGCGTTCGACGGCATCTCGCTCCGGCATACGGCTCCCCGCATAGAACGAATCGGGCGTGACGTTCAGAATCGCCATCACCTGCGGCACGGTCAGATCAGGCATCATGGCGGCGATGGTGGGCTTCAAGCGTGAAACGTCGGTCAAGTTCGGCCACCGTCGGTTCGAGATCCTCCTCGCGGATGTTCACCACGCAGTAGTCGGCCCGGTCGCGCAGCGTATCGTCGTCCAGCTGGGCGGCCATGCGCCGCAGAACCGACTCCCGGTCACAGCCGTCGCGCCGGCACGTGCGCTCCAGACGCAGCTCGAACGGCGCCACCACGGCAACCGTCCGGTCCACGGAGTGCTCCAGACCCGCCTCGAAGAGAATCGCACTCTCCAGCACCACATAGGGGGAGAGCTGACGTTCGGCCCACGCCGCAAAGTCCGCCTTCACGGCCGGATGGACCAGCGCATCGAGATCCGCCAGCGCCTCGGAATCCGTGAAGACCCGCGAAGCCAGATAGCCGCGGTTCAAGGCGCCGTCGGCCGTATAGGCCTCGGCCCCGAAGCGCGCCGAAATCGCCGCGCGAAGCGCCGCATCCTCCGTCATCAGCCGCTTGGCTTCCCGGTCCGAATCGTAGACCGCAATGCCCCGTTGTGCAAAGAGGCGGCATACGGTGCTCTTCCCGCTCCCGATGCCGCCCGTAATTCCAATCTTCATCATGACTTCGCCTGCGGTTGGTCGATCTCCGGAATATCCTTGATCGAGATGATCTTGATGTCGCTGAATCGCGGCGCCAGCGCATCCTGCAACGACTGCGGGTCGATGACCAGTTTGCCCTCGTGGCCCTCCTCCTGCGAAGGGCGCGTCTTGAGCTCCGAAAGCGGAATCCGCAACCGTTTGTTCATGTAGACCCGGTAGCCGAACAGATTCGTCCCGACCCCCTCCACCACGCACGTCACCTCGAAGGGCTGATCGTCGACACTCACCCGAACGGTCTGTTCCGTCGTATAGGTATAGCTCAGTTTGGCAATGTACCAAAGAATGAACGACGCCACGAGCAGCGCCAGAAAGACCGGCGAGACGTAACGTCGCATTCCATGCAGCAGATTTTCCATAGTGTGACCTCTATCTTCCCGACAAAGGTAAAAAATAAATACCAATTTGCCAACGACAATCCGCCATCGGCCGTCGCCGGCTCAGAATCCTGTGCCGTTGGCCGCCAGCACGTAGAGATTCAGGTAAGAGGCGAAGAGGATCCTGATCAAGCAGGGGACGAACAGCCAGCCGGCCAGACGCTGGCGATGGCGCAGCGTCCGCACAACATCAGTCCCGTCGAAAGCGCCAAGGCGCTGACTCCGCCGATCAGGCAAGCTATCGACGGCACGCGGGAGGTCCGGTTCTCCAAGGCTACGGTAATCGTGCCTTCGTGATTCTTTAATCGCAAAAAACATGCCGACGGATGAGAACACGAAAAAGCCGCTCCCGGAATCCGGGAGCGGCTTTGAGTTCAGCCTCGAACGCGATTATTTCTCCTCGTCGATCTTGGCGCGCTTCTTCATCAGATCGTAGGCGAGCGGCGTGGCGATGAAAATCGTGGCCACCGTACCGACTACTACGCCGATGATCAGCGCGAAAATGAAGCCACGGATCGTCTCGCCGCCGAAGAAGAAGATTGCAAGCAGCGTAACGAGCGTCGTGCCCGACGTATTGATCGTACGCGACAGCGTCGAGTTGATAGCGTTGTTCACGTTCTCATAGAGGCTCCGCTTCGGATAGATACCCAGGTACTCGCGGATTCGGTCGAAGACAACCACCGTATCGTTGATCGCATATCCGATGATCGTCAGAATGGCCGCAATGAAGGCCTGATTCACCTCCAGGTTGAAGGGCAGAATACCGTAGAACATCGAGAAGATACCGATGATCAGCAGCGCATTGACGGCCAGGGCCAGCGTGGCACCCGTTGCCCACTGCCAGCGCTTGAAGCGGAACGTGATGTAGAGTCCGATGGCAATCAGAGAGAAGAGCACCGAGTAGACGGCGTTCCACGTCGTGTCGTTGGCAATCGAAGGTCCGATCTTGTCGGCCGTCAGAATACCGTTCACATCGGTCTGCGTGCTGCGGAACTGGTCGAAGGTGATGTCATACGAGTAGAGCGGCTTCAGTGCTTTGTAGATCAGCTCCTCAACCTCGCCCGTAGCCTCATCCGACGTATCGTCGTAACGGTACTGCGTCACGATGCGCATCTGGTTCTCGTTGCCGTACTGCTTGACCTCGAAGCTGATCGACGACTCGTCGGCCCCTTCGATCTGCGAGAAGACACGCTCCATGTTCGCACGAACCTCCTCGGCCGACACGGCCTTGTCGAAACGAACCACATAGGCGCGGCCGCCCGTGAACTCGGCACCCAGGTTCAGACCCCGGACGAAGAACGAAAGAATCGACAGCACGATCAGCGCGCCCGAAATCCAGTAGGCTACCTTACGCTTGCTCAGGAAGTTGACGTGCGTATTGCTGAGGAACTTCTCCGACCACTTGTACGAGAAGGAGATCGAGCCCCACTTCGCAACGATCCAATCGATCAGCAGACGCGTGATGAAGATCGCGCAGAAGACCGACGTAATGATACCGATGATCAGCGTCGTGGCGAAGCCCTGAACCGGACCCGTACCGAAGATGAAGAGCACGATACCCGTAATGATCGTCGTCAGCTGTCCGTCGATGATGGCCGAGTAGGCCTTCGAGAAACCTTCCTTGATGGCCAGCGACAGACCCTTGCCCTCGCGAAGCTCCTCCTTGATACGTTCGTAGATGATCACGTTGGCGTCGACGGCCATACCCATCGTCAGCACGATACCCGCAATACCCGGCAGCGTCAGCACCGCACCGAACGATACCAGTACGCCCATCAGCAGGAAGACGTTCATCAGCAGTGCCACATCGGCCATCCAACCCGCCGTCTTGTAGAACAGCCCCATGTAGAGCAGCACCAGAATGAAGGCGACGACGAACGACAGCATACCGGCGTTGATCGACTCCTGTCCCAGCGACGGTCCTACGACCGTATCCTGGATGATCTTCGCCGGAGCCGGAACCTTACCCGAGTTGAGCACGTTGGCAAGGTCCTGGGCCTCCTGGATCGTGAAGTCGCCCGTGATCTGCGACTGTCCCTTGTCGATCTTCGTATTGACACGCGGGGCCGAGTAGACATAGCCGTCGAGAACGATGGCAATGCACTTGCCGATGTTCTCGCCCGTCATGCGCGCCCACTTCTGCGTACCCTCGGCGTTCATCGTCATCGAAACCTCGGCCGTGGCGCCGCGCTGCGCATACTGCTCGCGGGCGTCCGTTACGACCGATCCGTCGAGCGGCGCCTTGCCGTCGGGTGTCGTCACCTTGATGGCGTAGAGGTAGTAACGGCCGTCGATGTGGTCGTCGCCCTTCACGCCCCACTTGAAGAGGATGTCGGCCGGGAAGAGGTCGCGAACCTCCGGACGGGCCAGATATTCGTTCACCGTAGCAATGTCGGCCTTATAGGCGGCTCCGATGGCGGCGCCTCCGGCATAGTTGGGATCCAGCACCGCAAAGAGCGGGTTCTGCGCCTGGTCGAAGTTGCCCGTATGGGCCGTCTCGGACTTGGCCGTCGAGTCGGCGCCGATCTCACCGATCAGACCCTCACCGGCCGTCGGTGCGGCGGCCTCGGCGGCAGGCTGCTCCGTGGCGTTCTCCGTGGCCGGGGCGGCAGTATGCGAAGCCTCTTCCTTGAGGAGCTTGTCGGCCGATACCAGCATCGGAAGCACCTCGCGGGCGTCGTACGTCAGCCAGAACTCCAGCGAGGCCGTTCCCTGCAGCAGGTCGCGCACACGCTGCGGCTCCTTCACGCCCGGGAGCTCGACCAGAATGCGGTGCGAGTTCGGAAGGCGCATGATGTTGGGCTGCGTTACGCCGAAGTGGTCGATACGGCTGCGCAGCACGTTGAACGAAGCGCCGATGGCTGCCTCGGTCTCGCGCTTGAGCATCTTCTCCACGTCGGCATCCGAACTCTCGAGCGTGATGTCCTTGCGGTCGGGGCTCACGAAGATCGCGGCAATCGGACTGCCGTTCGACAGACGCGAGTAGGCCTTCACGAAGTCGCCGATGTAGTCGTTCGACGAACCGTCCTTCATGGCCACATTGGCCTCGGCAATGGCCTGCTGGAAGGCCGGATCGTTCTGGCTGTCGCCGGCAAGCGCCTTCACGACATCCTCGACCTGAACCTCCAGCATGACGTTCATTCCGCCCTTCAGGTCCAGACCCAGATTCAGCTCCTTCTCCTTGCACTCCTTGTAGGTGAACTTCTTGAAGCCCACGTTGTAGACCGTCAGGTTCTGGATCGAATCCAGGTAATGCTGTTCGGCCGCCGACTGCTCGTCGATGGGGAACTGGGCAGCGTAGGCCGCCGCCTTCTTCTCTACGCTCCGCGTCTTGAACGTGAACGAGAGTTGATAAACACATGCGAGGGCCAGAAGCACCGCGATGAGTTTAATGAAACCTTTACTTTGCATTTGGAAAAAATAGTTGTTATTATGTTTGTTTTAATGTCGTTGGGCACAATAGCACGCAAAGATAGAAAAAAAGAATTAAATCCCACGGTTTCAGCGGCAGAAAATGGCCATTGCGGCAAAATTATCACCCCTGCAGCCCCGTTGCGCACGTTGCGGCGGCATGGGCGCTCACGCAACGGAGCCGCCGGAATGTCGGGCTGCGGCGTCGAGGGCATTCGGACGGCGCAGGGGAGCGTGCCCGGCCGAGATCTTCCTCCTGCGTTTCTCGATGGCCTGTCTCTGGATCCTCCCCCTGACCCGCGGACGACTCCTCGCCAGCTCGGGCGCGCTGAACGGCCCGAAAAAAACCAAAAGCACAACCCCGAAGGCATAATTCACAGCCGGAATTCGCTTTTTAGCCAATCTTTTCGTACCTTCGGGTATTCAATCCCCGAACACGATGAAAAAAATCCTCCTCGCCTGCTGCTCCGCCGCACTCTCGCTGGCGGCCGCGGCCCAATCCGGGTATGTGCCCGCTTCCGAGAACATAGCTGCCCGGCAGCAATTCGCCGACGATCGCTTCGGAATCTTCCTCCACTGGGGTCTCTACTCCCTGCTCGGGCAGGGCGAATGGGTCATGACCAATCAGGATATCGACTTCCGCGAATACCGCAAGCTGGCCGGCGCCTTCGCCGCCCCGGCCTTCAATGCCCGCGAATGGGTCACGGCCATCCGGCAGGCAGGTGCCCGATACGTCTGCTTCACGACGCGCCACCACGACGGATTCTCGCTCTTCGACACCGCACAGTCGGACTACAACGTCGTCGACGCCTCGCCGCTGGGCCGCGATGTCGTCCGCGAACTGGCCGACGAATGCCGCCGGCAGGGGCTCGGCATCCACTTCTACTACTCGCTCATCGACTGGTGGCGCGAGGATGCACCCCGCGGCCGCACCGGCCGCGGAACGGGCCGCGACCCCCGAAAGGAGGATGCCGACGCCTATTTCGACTTCATGAAGGCCCAGCTCACCGAACTGTTAACGCAATACGGGCCGGTCGGCGCCATCTGGTTCGACGGCGTCTGGGATCAGGACCAGAACCCCGGTTTCGACTGGCGGCTCGACGAACTCTACGGTCTGATCCACCGGCTGCAGCCCGCCTGTCTGGTGATCAACAACCACCACCTGGCTCCCTTCGAGGGCGAGGATGCACAGACCTTCGAACGCGACCTCCCGGGCGAAAACAGCGCCGGATTGTCGGGCCAGGAGGTGAGCCGCCTGCCGCTCGAAACCTGTCAGACGATGAACCATTCGTGGGGATACCGCATCACCGACTGCGACTACAAGCCGGTCGACGAGCTGGTACGCTATCTGGTCGGAGCGGCGGGGCGCGGCGGCAATCTGCTGCTCAACATCGGGCCGCAGCCCGACGGCCGGCTGCCCGAAGCGGCCCTCGAACGGCTCGCCGGAATCGGAGAGTGGCTCGAACGCCACGGCGAGACAATTTACGGAACGCAGGCCGGGCCCGTGACGCCGCGTGCGTGGGGCGTCACGACCCGCCGGGGCGACAAGGTCTATCTCCACATCCTCGACTGGCCCGACACGGAGCTCTTCGTCCCCCTGCAGGGGCTGCGCGTGCGTCAGGCCACGGCCTGCGACAGCGGGGAGCGGCTCGACTTCCGGCAGAACGACGACGGCGTCGTCATCCGTCTCGGAGAGCGGACCGCGACCCCGGACCACATCGTCGTCCTCACCATCCGCCAATAGGCCTCAGTGCACAAGCTTCAGCCCCACGATCCCGATGAAAACCAGCGTCAGGAAGAACATCCGCCAGAAGGTCACCGCATCGTGGAAGCAGAATATCCCGATCAATACGGTGCCGATGCCCCCGATGCCCGTCCAGACCAGATAGGCCGTGCCCATCGGGATCTCCCGCTGCGCCCAATAGAGAAACAGCCCGCTCAGCCCCATCGACAGAACCGACAGCAGCAGAAAGAGCAGATGATAACGCGCACTGAGCGCCGCCAGCTTGAAGCCCAACGGCCAGCCCAGTTCAAATAATCCGGCCAATGCCAAATACCACCATGCCATACGATGTTGTTGTTGAGATCGTGCAAAGGTAGCAAAATTTCCGCGCTGCAGCAACGTCCCGCGGAGCCGTTTGCGGGGTGTCGGGCAGGGGGGGGGCCGGACTGGAAGCCGAGCAGGAGTCGGGCAGGCACAAAAAAAGGAGGCATCCCCTTGCGGGAATGTCTCCTTCGTTTTTAGGCCGGCTCCTCGGTGGAGTCGGACGGCATTATTTCACCTCTTCGAACTCGACATCCTCAGGCTGGCCGTTGTTGCCACCCTGCTGGCTGCCGGCGTTCGTCTGCTGTCCGGCATTGGACTGCGAACTCTGCTGCTGGCTCTGAGCCTGCTGGGCCGAGTAGATGTCCTGCGAAGCGGCCTGCCATGCGGCATTCAGCTCGTTCATCGCCGTGTCAATGGCGGCAACGTCGGCGTTCTTGTGGGCCTCCTTCAGTTTGGCCAAAGCGCCTTCAATGGCGGTCTTCTTATCGGCGGGCAGTTTGTCACCGTACTCCTTCAGCTGCTTCTCCGTGGTGAAGATGTTCGAGTCGGCGGCGTTGATCTTGTCGATACGCTCCTTCTCGGCCTTGTCCTTCTCCTCGTTGGCCTTGGCCTCGTCACGCATCCGCTGGATCTCCTGCTCGGTCAGACCCGACGATGCCTCGATACGGATCTTCTGCTCCTTGCCCGTACCCTTGTCCTTGGCCGATACGTTCAGAATACCGTTGGCATCGATATCGAACGTTACCTCGATCTGCGGCACACCACGCGGTGCTGCCGGAATCCCGTCGAGGTGGAACCGACCGATCGACTTGTTGTCGCGGGCCAGCGGACGCTCACCCTGGCATACGTTGATCTCTACCGAAGGCTGGTTGTCGGCTGCCGTCGAGAAGACCTCCGACTTGCGCGTCGGGATCGTCGTGTTGGCATCGATCAGCTTGGTCATCACACCGCCCAAGGTCTCGATACCCAGCGACAGCGGCGTCACGTCAAGCAGCAGCACGTCCTTCACTTCGCCCGTCAGCACACCACCCTGGATGGCTGCACCGATGGCTACGACCTCGTCCGGGTTGACCGACTTGTTGGGCGTCTTGCCGAAGAAGTCCTCGACGATCTTCTGGATCGCAGGAATACGCGTCGAACCACCTACGAGGATCACCTCGTCGATCTGCGAGGCGGTCAGACCTGCGTCGCGCAGGGCCAGCTTGCACGGCTCGATCGTCTTGCGGATCAGATGGTCGCACAGCTGCTCGAACTTGGCACGCGTCAGCGTCATGACCAGGTGCTGCGGAATGCCGTTCACAGGCATGATGTACGGAAGGTTGATCTCCGTCGTGGTCGACGACGAAAGCTCGATCTTTGCCTTCTCGGCGGCCTCCTTCAGACGCTGAAGCGCCATCGGGTCCTCACGCAGGTCGATTCCGTGTTCAGCCTTGAACGACTCGGCCATGTAGTCGATCAGCACGTGGTCGAAGTCATCACCTCCCAGGTGCGTATCACCGTTCGTCGACTTAACCTCGAAGACACCGTCACCAAGCTCCAGAATCGAGATATCGAACGTACCGCCACCCAGGTCATAGACGGCGATCTTCATGTCGTTCGCCTTCTTGTCCAGACCGTAGGCCAGCGCAGCGGCCGTAGGCTCGTTGATGATTCGGCGAACCTTCAGACCGGCAATCTCACCGGCCTCCTTCGTGGCCTGACGCTGCGAGTCGGAGAAGTAGGCAGGTACCGTGATCACGGCCTCCGTCACCTCCTGACCCAGGTAATCCTCGGCCGTCTTCTTCATCTTCTGAAGAATAATGGCCGAAATCTCCTGAGGCGTGTACTGACGTCCGTCAATGTCGACACGCGGCGTGTTGTTGTCGCCACGAACGATCGTATACGGGGCACGCGCAATATCAGCCGTTACCTTGTCATAGGTCTCGCCCATGAAACGCTTGATCGAGAAGACCGTCCGCTTCGGGTTCGTGATGGCCTGACGCTTTGCAGGGTCACCCACCTTACGCTCGCCTTCCGACGTGAAGGCTACAACCGACGGGGTCGTACGGTGTCCCTCCGAGTTCGGAATCACTACGGGCTCATTGCCCTCCATCACTGCTACGCAGGAGTTCGTGGTTCCCAAGTCAATACCAATAATCTTTGCCATAATCGTATCTGTTTTTAATTGTTTATAATTTTCGTCTTCATCGTCCCCTCCGGTCCTTTCTCTTCCAGGTTCCCGTCTCCGGGTCCCCTTCGGTCCGTGGCCGTCGGTTACGCCCGGAATTCTCACAAACGCCGTACCAATCGGGCACCTCTGCCAATTTGTCAGCATTTTGGCAGAAATCCCCGCCAACACCCCCTTCCACCCGGCATTTTGTCACCCCTTTAAGAAAGGGGGTCTAGGGGCGGCCGGACCTTTACGTTTTTTCCCAACGTCACGTCCGCTCCCAATACTAGACTTCGGGGTTCTAGGGGCGGCCGGACCTTTACGGGTTTTCCCAACGTCACGTCCGCTCCCAATACTAGACTTCGGGGTTCTAGGGGCGGCCGGACCTTTACGGTTTTTCCCAACGTCACGTCCGCTCCCAATACTAGACTTCGGGGTTCTAGGGGCGGCCGGACCTTTACGGGGTTGCCCGAGGCCATATCCGCTCCCGAACAAGACAGCGGAAAAGATAGAAGCAGTCGCGGCCCTCCGAAACCTGACGACGCCCGGTTGCCCCTAAAAGCCCCGTCTTAAGGGGCAAAAAAAAGCCTGCGTCTCCGCAGGCTTCGTTCCGGCTCTCACCGGACAGATCCTTATACTATTATTGCTGTTGCTCGCTAAGGATACGCATCGCAACATCAAGAATCGTCGTGTCGTCCAACGTGACAACCCCGCCGTCCGGTCCCGGTTCGAAGTGAACCCCGACGCACTCCTTCGCTTCGTGACTCCCTCCGAAGTAGTTGCGGACCGTCTCGACATCGATTCCTAACTCATCTGCAATGCGCTGCGAACTGCCGCTGGGCAGCCGATCCTTGATACGGCGCAACTCGTTAAATGTGATTATCATATCCGTAGATTTTATGGTTGATGGTTCTCGAACACTAAATTAATATAATTTTATGGATTTACAAAATTTCCAGATCAAAAACCACAAAAAAATGTAACCCCTTTGTCATCAAAACGCAACAATCTCCACCCTATCCGAAAGCCCGTTCCGACATGGATGCAAATCTCCGGCCGACCGACTTCGCAACACAAAAAAACGACCGGAAGAATCTTCTCCCGATCGTTTGATCCTCGTAATGACGGCACTCGCGGCAATGTCTATTCCTCTTCGGCCGGCTCGATGTAGATCTGATAAACCAGCGGCGTATAGGGCGGAATCTCCGTCGAAATGGTTGTCGTCGTCTCCGTCGTGGTATCGCCGTAGCCGTAACCGTAGTTATAATAGTAGCTGTTCAGATAATTATAATAATAGTTATTGTAATAGCTGCCGTAGTAGCTGTTGCCGTAGTAGCTGTTGTAGTAGTTGTAATAGTTCAGGTAATCGAGGTAGCTCGACGAATAACCCGTCGATCCGCCGCTCGTCGTCGTACTGCCCGTACGTCCCGTAGCGCCGTAACCCTGGGTCGAAACCGTGACGAACTCCGCCCACTGTCCGTAGCACAGATTCGGAACCACGTAATAGTAGGCCGAGATCTGACTGCTCTGATCTTCGTCGGGCGTATAGGTCAGAGCCGAACCCTCCGAGTCGGCCTCCCCGTAGATAATCTCCTTCACCTCGTCGATGTTCGTATCGTAGATGAATCCGTCGAGCATCCGCGCGATATACCATATCTTGGCCTCGCCGTCCATCCCAACCGAGTCCGCATCCCGGCTCTCGAGTCCCGGATGCTTATAATCCTCGTCGGCATGGAAACGCTTCTTGAGTGCCTCGGAGATCCGAGCCTCGAGATCCGACCCGTTATACGGCTCGAAGCCCACATCATACGCCTTGTTGTCCCACAGCAACTCGTTCTTCTCGCTGCGAACCGGGAAGTTGAAATTCAGGTAGTCGGAGGCCTTCGTCGGATCGTAGCACACGTCGACATAGACCTGGGCCACCGAGTCGCAGGCACTCACCCACCGGTAGCCCTTCTCCCGCAGTTTGTAAGGGTGGTTCTCGTCATCGTATCCCGCCGGGATTTTCGACGATCCCTCTTCGTCGCCCTCCTTCGTATAGAGCCACTGGCTACCGTTGGCCGCACAGAACGAATCCACCTCCGAACCTTCGCTCTCCAGCGGATTCTTCACGATCTCGCGGATCTCCATCTCGATGATGAACGGCCGCTGCGAGCTGAGCGAATACTGGCCTTCGTAACCGCCCTGCCCCTCCACGCCGCTCGAGCTGACGATGCGCGACGGCAGGTAGAGCCGCACCTTCGAACCCTTGCGCAGCTCGAAATCCTCGCTCAAACCGTGGTCTGCCGCATATTCCGCACTCAGGTGCAGCACGTTGCGCATGGCCAGATACGTCCCCTCCATCAGGCTCGTATTGACCGTTCCGCAATAACGGTAATAGGGAACGTAGTGGGTATATTTGGTGAACGTATTGACCAGCTTGGCCTCGGCGGCGCGGCGCGTCAGTACGATATTGCCGCTCAGATCGCGCCCCGAAAAGTCGAACCGCACCCAGCATGCCGTATCGCGGATCGGCTTGATCGTGGAGAGATCCTCCCCAGCCTCCAGCACCTCGACGTAATAGCCTCCGTCGCTCTGCAGGTTGCCCACCAACTCCGGTCGGTTCTGGGTCATCCACGCCTCCAGGGCCTGGTCTTCGAACTTGTCGTAGGATTCGCTCTCCTCCTTGGCACATGAGGCCAGCAGCAATACACCGGCCAGCGGAAGATACAGCAAACGGGTAATCAACTTCATATTTCGTTTTCCGATTCTAAATCCACATTTTATCATTCTACGGCATCCACCGTAAAGAACCACGCGATCGGGCTTTCGCTCGGAATGGTGCTGAACGAACTGTCGCCGTAAGCCATGTTGTAGGTCATGTAGGCCTCGACTTCGTCGCCCTCGCGACATCCCAATAACGCAAGACGCAGTCCGTTTAGTATGTTGCCGTTCATCGATACGTGCAGCGGCTCGAAGGTCCATCCGCCCTCGCCGACACTCAGCCCCAGCTCCTGATAGGCGCTCTCCAGCAGCGGATCGTTCGACCAGAAGGGAAAGGTCGAGTCGGTAATGTTCGAAAACTCGAACACATAGGCCCGGAAGGTGATCGCCACCGTGGAGTTCTCGCCCACTTCGGGCCGGTTCGCCCGGTCGGGGTCGTAGACATTCTGGATGTACCGATAGACCGAATTCCCCGCGACCGTATAAAAGGGCAACTGGCTCCCCTCCTCGACCGAAGTGTCGGGGATCAGCGACGGAGAGTGGGTCCGCTCCAGGTAGGAGACGAGTTTCTCCCGCTGTCCGGAGAGCGTATCCTCCTCCTGCGAGCACCCGCCCAGAAGCAGCGCCGCAGCACAAAACAGGATGGCAAAAGGTCGTTTCATCGGCATACAATTGTGCAAATGTACAAAAACAATCCGATATCCATGAATATGAAACGTAAAAATTCGCCCCGTAGCGTCCGAACGGACAAAAAAAAGAGGAGAGCCGCAGCTATCCTCGTTCCTCGGAATGGTAGGCATAATCCCGGCGTGGGTCCATCAGCCGGTGAAGCCGGCGTTGCCGCCACACGTAGGCAATCAGCAGCACCACGAAGGCTCCGACCGCAAGGCCGAGCATCAAAAGCAGGAATCCGATCGGAAATTCACCCATGGGTCATTGCATTTACAGTTCGACAAAGATAAGGCAAATCTCCTGCCAGAAAAAAAACAGAATCCCCTAACCTTGGGCCTTTAGTGCAACTTTCAGGCCTTTTGGGACACAAATACAACGTTTTACAGGATTTGCGGCAGGCCGTTCAAACCGGGAGTATTCAGAAGTCCCGCTCCCGGAGTCGGAACACTCCACGGCCGCCTTGGAACCGCAGGAGGAAGATCGACCTCATGCAGCCGCCCTGGAACCGCATGTGGATCGTCCGCCGGCCGTCTCAGAGCCGCATGGGAATCGTCCCGGCCGCCTCGGGCCTTCAGCCGGCCGTCTCAGAGCCGTTTGAGGGCCATGCGCACCACCTCCTCGACCGGTGCCGAGGGCGATTCGCGCACCACGGCCCGCACGGCCTTCTCGGCCACCCCGCGTGCAAAGCCCAGCATGACCAATGCCTCCAGCGCCTCGTCGACAACCCCTCCGTCGGGAGTCGCCGGCTGTGGGCCGTTGTCGTCGAAACCCAGCGTCATGAGCTTGCCGCTCAACTCGACGATGATCTTCTGCGCCGTCTTGAGCCCCAGTCCCTTGACATTCTTCAGCAGGACGGCGTTCCCCGACGAGATGATCCCCTGCAGTTCGCGCGGCGAGTAGGTCGACAGGATCATCCGCGCCGTATTGCCCCCCACGCCCGAAACGCTGATCAGCAGCCGGAACAACTCACGCTCGACCTTCGTCGAGAAACCGTAGAGCAGTTGCGCATCCTCGCGCACGACATAATGAACAAAAAGCTTCGCCTGTGCGGCATGCTCGATGGCCGTGTAGGTTTCGAGCGAAATGTGCAGGTAGTAGCCCACTCCGCCCACGTCGATCACGGCATAGGCCGGAGCAACCTCGGCTACCGTTCCCTGGATATATTCGTACATGATCGTCTGCTATAAATTCCGCACGCAATCCGCGACTTACGGACATCCGGGCCAAAGTCGGGGCGCGTCCGTAAGACGGTCCCTGCCGCCGCTTCGACGGACCCTCATCCCTGCGCAGAGCCGCATCCGGCAACAACGCCCGCCCGGGGTGCGATAAAATTGTCTTCCGGTAGGCAAAAGTAAAGATTTTTTTTTACCTTTGTGTTTCAAATGAAGAATTTTTAACCAAACACTACGTAACAAGATGAAAAAAACGCTATTCCCGGCATTGGCTGCGGCTCTTGTCCTCGCGGCCTGCGGTACGAAAACCGCGGAAAAGGCTGAGTCTGCAAGCGCAACGGTTGCTCAGGAGGTCGTCTCCAGCGACATCGCCTACATACAGGTTGAAGCCGTCCTGGCCCAGTGCGACCTCTATCAGAAGGAGGGTGTCGCCCTGCAGGAGAAGACCCAGAAGGCCCAGAAAAGCTGGGCCCAGCGCGAGCAGAGCCTCCAGGCCGAAGCCGCTCAGCTGCAGGAGAAGTTCGACAAGGGGCTGATCACCACCCGCGACGCACAGGCCCAGCAGGAGAGCATCCAGAAAAAGGTCGCTTCCTATCAGGCCAACGCCCAGAAAGAGGCCCAGTCGCTCGATGAGGAGAACTTCGTATTCACGAACCGCGCCCAGGACCTGCTCCACCGCGCCGTGAAGGAGATCAACGCCGACGGCAAGTACAAACTCATTATCAACGCTTCGGCACTGATCGACGCCGACTCGACGCTCGACATCACCCCCGCCATTCTGGCCAAGGTCAACGAGCTCTACGCCGCCGATCAGAAAGACGCAAAAAAATAGCCCGTCCGTGCGGAACAAAAAACCGGCTTCCACAACGAGTGGAAGTCGTTTTTTTTTCCTACATTTGCGCTGTCAACTCCGAAACCTGATTAAAGTCCGATTGCAATGGGATTCGTTCCGTTCACCTTCATTGATCTGATAGACATCGTTCTGGTGGCCCTGATCATGTACTGGATCTACCGCATGACCAAAGGCACCAATGCCCCCTATATCCTCTCGGGCATCATCGCCGTCTATCTGCTCTGGGTCGTCGTCCGCACCCTCAACATGGAGCTTCTCTCCACGATCCTCGGACAACTGATCTCCGTGGGCGCCATCGCCCTGATCATCGTCTTCCAGCCCGAATTGCGACGCTTCCTGCAGATGATCGGCATGCGGCAGAAACACTTTAACTTCATCACACGCATCTTCTCCTCGGGCGAAGACCCCGTACAGACGAACATCGCGCCCATCGTCACGGCGTGCCGCGAAATGGCACAGACCAAAACCGGAGCCCTGATCGTCATCGGACAGCAGAGCGACCTGCGGCTCATCGCCGAAGGCGGAATCGCCCTCGATGCCAAAGTCTCCACTCCGCTGCTGAAAAACATCTTCTTCAAGAACGCCCCGCTGCACGACGGCGCCGTGCTGATCGAAGGCGACCGCATCGTGGCGGCCAAGTGCATCCTCCCCGTCACGCAGAGCGACGTTCCGAAGGAGTTCGGAACACGCCACCGTGCCGCTATCGGCATGAGCGAAATCTCGGATGCCATCATCATTGTCGTCTCCGAGGAGAGCGGCGAGATAGCCATCGCCCAGGGCGGTGAGATCCGTCAGCATCTCGATCCGACCCGTCTGCAGCAGACCCTGCAGCGCTATCTGAACATCAACTCCCGCAAGCGTTCCAAAAACAACGAAGTTGCCGAATAACCCCGGTCTAAGAGACCGGTTTCAGGGGCGGCCATACCCCTCTACGACTCAGTAACAAATCACCGCTCCCGACCCAAGAGACCGGTTTTAGGGGCGGCCATACCCCTCTACGGCTCAGTAACAAATCACCGCTCCCGGTCTAAGAGACCGGTTTCAGGGGCGGCCATACCCCTCTACGACTCAGTAACAAATCACCGCTCCCGGTCTAAGAGACCGGTTTCAGGGGCGGCCATACCCCTCTACGACTCAGTAACAAATCATCGCTCCCGACCCAAGAGACCGGTTTCAGAGGCGGCCAGGCCTCTTCTCGCCCCCGGTCACAAACCTCCGCCAATCACTCCGGAAGCCGGCTGATCTCGGCGAATGTCGCATGCACGTACGCCGCCAACTCCTTCGGCGCCACACGCAGTTGAAGCCCCCGGACCCCCGCACTGACATAAATATACGGAAGCGTCTCGGCCGACGTATGGATGTAGGTCGGGAAGGCCTTCTTCATCCCGATCGGCGAACATCCGCCCCGGATATAACCCGTCACCGGAAGCAGCTCCTTCATCGGAATCAGATCCACCTTCTTATTGCCCGAAACCCGCGCGGCAGCCTTCAGGTCCACCTCGTGGTCGCCCGGAACCACACAGACAAAATAACCCGTACGGTCACCCTTCAAAACCAGCGTCTTGAAGACCGTCGAAATATCCTCGCCCAACTGCGCAGCCACGTGCGTGGCGGCCAGATCCGTCTCGTCAACCTCGTAGGGAACCAACTCGTAGGCTATCTTCGCGCGGTCGAGCAGCCGTGCCGCATTCGTCTTTTCAATTTTGCCGTGTGCCATAAGCTGTCATCATTTTCAACCGTTTTGCCGCAAAGGTAGTTTATTTTCTGCGATTCTGAACTTTTTTCTTACATTTGCCCGCATATGTACGGAGAATGATTTTCGGGTTGCTGTCCGCCCTGCTCGGAACTGCCGGCGCCCATGCTCAAATGATCCGGATACGCGGACGTGTGACAGACTCCAACGGCGAGCCGTTGGCTTTTGTGAGTGTGGTATTCCCCGGTACGACCGTCGGGATTACGACCGATGAACAGGGCTTCTATTCGCTCGAGACGCGCGACCCGGTCATCCGAAACCGCGCGCGCAACGACCCCGACCGCCACGATACGTATCACTGCCGGACCTACACGAAAATGGAGCTCGATCTGACGAATATCCGGCCCGGGTTCCGCAACCGACGCATGCAGCGCAACTTCGGATTCATCTTCAACTACATGGACACCTCGGCCCTGACCGGTCAGGCCTATCTCCCGGCCATGATCTCCGAATCGACGGCCGACCTCTACCGCAGCCGTTCGCCGGAGTTCAAACGCGAGGTGATCCGCGCCAGCCGCGTCTCGGACGTCGACAACTACATCGTGCTCTTCAACGCCCGCTTCGCCAGCCCGCTTTCGGCCAGCGGCCGCAGCATCGGATTCGCGACAGGAGAGCGCCGCACGGAGACAAAAAATTCCCGGTCGGCGTGTTTTCCCGCCCGTCTTTTCGTATCTTTGCCCTCCGAAAACGAACTGCAATCATGAAAAAAGCCGCTTTATTCGATATGGACGGCACGCTGGTGGACAACACACTGGCTCATGTCCGCGCCTTCGAGGTCTTTTGCGCCCGCTACGGCGTCGAGGGCTGGCAGCAGCGCCTCAGCCAGGCCTACGGCATGGGAAACGACGACATCATGCGTCTGATCCTGCCCGAGGAGCTGATCCGCCAGAAGGGCGTCAAGGCCCTCGGAGACGAGAAGGAGGCCATCTACCGTGAGATCTACGCCCCGGAGATCCACCCCGTCGAGGGGTTGCGTCAGCTGCTCGAACGACTCAACGGGGCCGGCATCCGCTGCGCCGTCGGGTCGTCGGGCTGCCGCGCCAACGTCGACTTCGTGCTCGAAAAGTGCCGGATCGGACAATGGTTCGAGGCCCGCATCTCGGGCGACGCGGTGACGCATTGCAAACCCGATCCGGAGATCTATCTCAAGGCTGCGGCGGCCGTCGGGTGCGATCCGGCCGACTGTGTGGTCTTCGAGGATGCCAAGGCCGGCATCGAGTCGGCCCGCCGGGCCGGCGCCGGGCGCATCGTGGCGCTGGCCACCACCCTGCCGCGCGAGGTGCTCGAGCGTGAAACCAGTGCCGATCTGGTGATCGACACCTTCGCCGATCTGACCGACCTCGACGCGCTGCTGGCCTGATCCGTCCCCGGGTCGTTCTGTGGATCCGGTGCTTATGGCGGCCCGCTGACCGGGCCCTTCTCCGGGCTCAAAGCCTCACCGACACCTCCCTGCCGAAGAGCGAAAAAACGCACATTCCTGTCGGGAAATGTACGTTTTCGCCTGCAAAAGAGTCACATTTGCGAAAAATTCGCTAATTTTGCGCCGCTTTTAAAAACAGATGCTTATGTTCCGTGGACTTGCCACCGTCGCGTTGCTCGTCATCTCCAACGCCTTCATGACGCTGGCCTGGTACGGGCAGATCGCCTTCAAATCACGTCTCGAACGCTTCAGTCTCATGCTGGTCATCCTCATGAGCTGGGGCGTCGCCCTCTTCGAATACTGTTTCCAGGTGCCGGCCAACCGCATCGGCTCGGCCGAATTCGGAGGACCCTTCTCGATCTGGGAACTGAAGGTCATTCAGGAGGTCGTCTCGCTCTCGGTCTTCACCATCTTCGCGCTGGTCTTCATGAAGTCCGACACGCTGCGCTGGAACCATCTGGCCGGGTTCCTCTGCATCATTCTGGCCGTCTACTTCATCTTCCGCAAATAGTCGTCGGGAGGGCCGGACGGCCGACCCCTACCGAATCGCGATCCGTTCGACGGGCTGCGTCTGTGTGCGGTCCAACGGGTGGACCTGGTAGCTCACCCGCGCAAAGTCGATCTGCGAGAGGTCGATGCAGCGGATCGTATTGTTGTAGGCCGTCTTGTAGTAGACCACACGGTGGGTCAGGTCGATGGCCGAGGTCCACTGCGTGGCGCTCGGAATGTCGGGACACTTGCCGGCCGGGTGCTCCAGACCGATCGGCACGTCAAAGTTGTTCAGCAGGTGGAAACACTCCTGCACCGTGGCGAAGGCCGTGGCACGCACGGGGGCCGTGGCACGGAAAAAGGCCGCACGTACGAAACGCGACGGCGGCGTATCGTCACCCGGAAGCCCCAGAAATCCGGCCGTGGCCCCGAAGGCCCGAAGCGTCTTCTCACCGATCTTGCAGGGTTCGACATCGCCCGGACGCAGATTGACGTAGTTGTTCAGATTGGTCACCTGCCACTCGAAGCCCGGGGCGTTGGTCAGCACTCCCACCTCATTCTCGTAGAAGTGCGGCACGCCGCCGACGATCTCCAGCACCACCTGGCGGCCCGACGGCTCGCCGATGCGCCAGTGCACGACGGCATTGGCCTCGAGCCCCACGATGCGCACCCCGCCGATCGCGGCCTTCACCTCGTCGATGGTCGAAAACTGCGTCAGAATCCACTGCGCCACCTCCAGATCAACCAGCGTGCGGGCGCTCTGTGCCGGTTGATAGGTCTCGTAACTGCCGTACTGCGGGAAGAAGAAGAGTCCGGCCGAAAGTCCCGCCTCGTTGATCCCCTCGGCGATGAACTGCTTCTCGACAACGGCCAGCCCCACAACCCCGTAGCGTGCCTTGAAGGAGAGCCCCGTCTGGCCGTCGGGCGTGAGCGACTGCAGCCGTTCGCCGCGCGGAATGACGACATACATGCTCTCCAGGGCGCTGTTGCCCCACTCAATCGTCCGCGACTGGATGTAGCTGCCGTCGGCCGCCGTGAGCGAGATTCCCGTACAGGCCAACGCCTCGAAGGCGCCGCCAATGGCCGCAAGGGCCAATAACAGATGTTTTGCTTTCATCTCTTTTCCGATTTTAATGTGCTTGATCGGGTGAACCTTCCACGGGTCGGATACGCCCCGGGGCCGGATCCCGAAGTCCGGCTGCAAAAACCGAACCGCGAAAAGAACCTCACGGCCGAATCGTTTCCCGAAATTTTTACTAAATTCGCCTCGTCAAGCATAACCCGGAGATACGGAGCCCGGCTCCGATCTCCATAAAACGATACGATATGATCCGTTTGAATGTTTTTATCCGCACGACGGAGAGCAACCGTGACGAACTGGTCCGCACGGCCCGCGAACTGGTCACCGCTTCGCTCAAGGATGAAGGATGCGTCGCATACGACCTCTTCGAAAGCGCGACGCGCCGCGATGTGTTGATGATCTGCGAGACGTGGAGCGACGCCAAGGCGCTGTCGGCCCACGAACGTTCGTCACACTTCACGACCCTCGTTCCGCGCATGGAGCAACTCGGTGAACTGAAGCTCGAAAAGTTCGTCTTCTGATCGCCGGCAGACTCTGCGCCGCCGAGATGCCCGTCCGAGCCAATGCCCGGACGGGCTTTTTCGTGGCTTCGGGTTTTCCGGATCTCCCGGGACGCCCCGGAGGGTTTCCGGCCCGCCCGGAGTCCGCGGGAAAAGGCGGTTCCCGGCACGCTCAGATTCGCTCCGGAACTCCCGGTTCCGGAGCGGAACCGGCAGACGTCCGTTACTCCTCGACGGGACGGAATGCCTCCTTGTAGAGTCCGCACACGGGGCAGGTCCAGTCGTCGGGAATCTCCTCGAACGGCGTACCGGGGGCGATGCCCGTCTCGGGATCACCCTTCGCGGGATCGTAGACGTAGTCACACGCCGTGCAGCGATAACGGCGAGGTACGGCCCGGTCGGCCACCTGCTTCCAGTCGATCAGTTCCCAGAAGGCCTTCAGAAAGTCGGCCCGTCGGTTGCGCCAGTCGATGTAGTAGGCGTGCTCCCAGACGTCGACCGTCATCACCGGGCGCAGCCCGTCACGCAGCGGATTGCCGGCATTCGACATCGCCACGATCGAGAGGTGTCCCGCACGGTCGGCCGCCAGCCACACCCAGCCCGAGCCGAACAGCCCCAGAGCCGCCCGGGTGAACTGCTCGCGGAAGGCCTCGACCGAACCGAATTCGGCCGTGAGTTTGGCAGCCAGTTTCGCGGGTACGGGACCCTGTTCGGGGGTCAGCTGGCGGAAGAAGAAGGTATGGTTCCAGGTCTGGGCGGCGTTGTTGAAGATCGCCCCGTCGGCCTTGCGGATGATCTCCTCGAGAGGCATCTCCTCGTAGGGAGTGCCGGGAATCAGGGCGTTGAGATTGTCGACGTAGGTCTGCAGGTGTTTGCCGTAGTGATAGTCGAGTGTTTCGCGGCTCATCTTCGGAGCAAGGGCCTCCGGTGCATACGGAAGCGCAGGCATTGCATGTTTCATGGCAGTTCGTTTTTTATTGAATGAACAAGACGTGTCGCAGAACTCTCCGCAACACGTCCTGAAGATAGCAAAAATCCCGCACGTTGGTATCATGACGACCGAAAAAATCATGTTTCGGCCCTTACCCCCCCGGGACCGACCCGAGACTGACCCGGGTCCGATTTGCGACCGGCCCGGGACCGACCCTATCAAAACCCAAGACCAGCCAGCCCGATTCCGGCCCGGGACCGACCTACGACCGACCCGATTCCACCGCGCCGCGTGCGGACCAGGCCGGTTCGCCGGATCAGAAGTTGGCCTTGATGCCGACGGTAAACCGCGCGCCCGGTTCGGGGAACCAGGCCTCGTTGTAGAGTTTCCGGTTGAGCAGGTTGCGGCCCTCGGCAAACAAGGTCACGCGACCCGAAACATGCCAGTCGAAATGGGCCCGCAGATCAACTCCGAACGGTGTCCGGAAGGGATCCAGCGCCTCCTTCTCCAACGTGCCGCTCGTCTCCCACGTCGAGCCGTCCACGCCGGCAGACTGCAGCGTATACCGATAGACCGACCAACTGCGCGCACTCTCGAACAGGGCCTCGACACCGAAGGCGATCCTGCGCCCCTCATAGACGATGCCGGCATTCCCCGCAAAGGCCGGATCGCCGTTCTTCAGATCGGTTTCGTCGTTGTAGAGACGGCCGTGAGCCCCGAGGTCGATCTTCAGCGAACTCAACGGACGGATTTCGATCTCGCCGTTGAGCGACGTCACGGTCTGGCGCGCCTGGACCGGCAGGAACAGCACGTCACACCCCGTGTCGGGTCTTGCCACCTGCCATCCCGTCCAGAAGAGGTGGTTGTCGTGGATCGAAAAGCCCGCATAGAGGCGATAGGCAACGATCGAATGCCAGAGGCTGCCCCCCAGACCGAGGCGGAAGTTGTAGTCTACGGAACTCTTCGCAAGCCACAGCGAAGTTTCGTCGTAGATCGGGAAGAGGCTCTTGCCCTGCGGCTGGTCCGACGTGGTGAGGAAGGCGTCCGACGGCCACTGCGACGAACGCACGTAGGGGTTCTGCTCCGTGAGCGAGCGCAGGTCGTTCGGATGCACCTCGCCGTCGGCCTCGACGAAGGGCTGCAGTCCGGGCGTGCCGAGGTTGAAATTCAGCCGCAGGTAGGGAATGAGGTAGTTGCCGCGCTCGTAGTCCGCAAGGGCTGTCGTGCCGACACGGTCACGGTAGTAGTCGGCCCCCGCGTCGAGCCGAACCACCCCGCCGTCGAAGCCGTAGCGCACTCCGGCACGGATCAGCTGCTGGTTGCTGCCCTCCAGATACTTGTGGCCGCCCAGGTAATCGTAGGCTATCGACATGCCAAAGCGGCTGCGGCCCCAGGCCCAGGCAATCCGGCCGTCAGCCCCGATCGAACTCTCACGTCCCGACATGTCCGGAACGGGCAGATCGGAGTGGTCGAAGAAGAGCCCGCCGTGGAGCCCCACCTCGAAATTCAGCCGGCTCAGATCCTGGAAATCGTCGCCGAAACGCAGCTGCAGCCGTGCATCGCCATAGTCGGTCATCGCCCCGGCACCGAATGCGAGCTCCGGAACGGAGGGTACCCAGACCCCGTAACGGTGATACATGCGGTTGTCGTAGGAGAGTTCGCCCTCGAGCGTATGGCGTCCGATGTATTTGCCGGCCGCAATGCCCGCCCGGTTGTACATCCGCGTGGAGTTGTGCTTCCCGCCGAACGGATTGGCGATCTTCGCATAATATCCCGCATGGTTCACATAGGCCATGGCGTAGCCCGTCGAGGGATTCTGCGTCGTGGCGTAGAAATCCAGCACGGAGTTCAACGGATAGCCCGCCCCGACCTTCAAGTAGAAGGGCTGCGGACGGTTGAACTCCCAGTAGGTGACCGTCGCCGGACGGATCGGACGCGTCGTGAGCGTCGTGCGCAGCGACAGCGGCGTCACCGTATAACCGATCTCGGGACGCATCCGCGTCGTATCGTTCATGTCGGGTTCTATCGCCAGCTTCGCGGCGCTCTCCACCCGCGGGACGTAGGCCTTCGTCACCTCGACCTGCTTCTCCACCTGGGCCGCAACCCACTGCGGCACCACCATCGCCGCACAGGCGGCTATCATCCACAATCGTTTCATCATCAGTTGAGTTTAGCGATTCGCGCCCGGGCCTCCTCGACAATGCCGTCATCGGCGGGCGAATATCCGTCGGCCACGCTCTGCCACGTGGCCCGCGCCTGGAACGTATCGCCCCGGCGCACGTAGACCTCGCCCAGCAGCAGGTAGGCACGGGCCAGCCAGTAAGGCTGCGGGTTGCGATCCGAGAGGGTGAAGACCTCCTTCTCGGTACGGTCCAGATCGCCCGACGCAAAGGTCGCCTCGATCAGGCGGTAGGCCGCCTCGGAACCCTCCTTCGTGCGGACCTCCGCAGCCAGGTCGCGGTAGAGCTTCGCGGCCTCTGCCGCATCGCCCCCTTCGCGCAGCTGCGTGGCCAGCGCATACTTCGCCTCACGCGTGGCCGTCTGACCGGCATCCGGAAGCGCAATCACCTCGCGGGCCGCCGCGGCAATCTTCGCGGCGTCACCGCCGGCCACTCTCGCCCGCACGTAGCCCGTCGCGGCATCCTCACGCGCCGTGCGCGACGGCGCCACATCGTAGAGCCGCCGGTAGGCCGCGGCGGCCTCGTCCCAACGCTTCTCGGCGCAGGTCAGCTCCGAAAGCTTCTCCAGCACCGGAACCGTATAGGGGGTCTTGCCCTGATCGGCCAGCGCCGTGAGGGTCTCGATGGCCCGCTCGCGGTTGTCGGCCACCAGATAGCAGTCGCTCAGGTAGTAGAGGGCATCGGTGCGGTAGGAGCCCTTCGGATAGGTCTCGACATAACTGTTCAGGGCACGGGTGGCGGCCGTGCGGTCGCCGTCGAGGTAGAGTTTCTGCGCCGCGGCAAACGAGAGCGAGTCACGCGACAGGGCCGTCAGATCGCTCTCAATGCCCGCCCGGGCCGCATAGTCGAAGTAGGCATCGGCATCACCCTCCGAGACGTAGATCTCGCGGATGCTCTGCATCGCACCCCGTGCCTCGGAGGATTGCGGAGCCGCATTCACCACGCGGTCGTAGCAGGCCAGCGACTTCTGCCGGTTGCCCAGATTCAGATAGGCCAGACCCAGGTCCGACCAGGCGGCCGTCACCCGCGGCGACGAGGGGTAGCGGGCCACGAAACGCTCCAGCTGGGCGGCACCTTCGGCATACTTCTGCTGGGCGATGTAGCTGCGGCCCAGTTCGTAGGAGGCCTCGTCGGCATATTCGCCGCCCGCCGCCTCGATCTGCCGCAGGGCCTGTTGTTTCTGCTCCGTGCGGCCCAGAATGCCGAGCGTCACGGCCCGTTTGTAGCGGGCGTACTCCGCCTCGGGGGTGGCCAGCGCAATGGCCCGGTCGTACTCCCCGACCGCCTCTTCGAAACGGCGATCCGAGTAAGCCACGTCGCCCAGCCGGTTCAGTGCATCGGCCCGGTAGCGGTCTTTCGGCGCATGGGCCGCGAGGAAGCGGCGGAACGAATCGCCGGCCTGTGCCCAGTCGTTGCGGTCGAAGGCGCAGTAACCGAGGTTGTACCACGCCAGGGCATACTCGCGTTCCGTACGCGGCGCCCGTTTCAGATAGGCGTTGTACTTGGCCGCAGCCACGGCGTAGTCCCCCTCCCGGAAGGCAATCTCACCCTGCCAGAAGGTGCTCAGCGCCGTATACTTGGGACTGACGTTGATCGACTGCGCCTCGGCCAGGCACGTCCGAGCCGTGCGGATATCACCCGTGCGGTAGGCCTCCAGTCCGCGGTAGTAGGCGATCTTCTGCTGCGCGGCACGGATCTCCGCATCGCCCGACGGCATCGCCTTGATGGCCCGGTAGGCGGCTTCGTAGTCGCGCGAATTGTAGTAGGCGGCAATCAGCAGCGTCCGCGCCTCGGCGGTCCGCGGCGTCGAGGGGTAACGTTCGATATAGCGCGTCAGCAGGTTGATCGCCCCGTTGAAGGCCCCGCCGCCCAGTTCGTACTGCAGTTTGGCGTAGTTGAACAGCGCATCCTCGGCGATCGCGGCATCGAGCGACTCGTCCGTGGCCATGGCAAAGGCCTGCATCGCACGCTCCTTGTCGCCGGCCCGCAGGTAGCAGTCGGCCAGGTGGTAGGAGGCGTTCTGCGTCAGGGCATCCTCCGCGCCGCACGCCTTGCGCAGCCACTCCGCAGCCTCGGCATAACGCGCCGTGCGGTAGAGCGAGAAGCCCTCCAGGTAGCAGGCGTCGCGGTCCATCTCGCCGCCCGAAGTGCGGTAGGCGGCCAGATGTTCGAGCGTGCGGTTGAAATCCTCGAGCCGAAACCACGACTCGGCAATCACACGCTCCAGCTCGGCACGGCGTTCCGGCACGGCCTGCCGGGCCAGCGCATCGCCATGTTCGACCACGTAGCGGTAGTTGCCCTCGCGGAACTCGATCTGAAGCAGGTAGTAGGGAACCAGCGCCCCGTAGGTGTCGCTCTTCCGCAGCCGGAGGAAGCCCTGTTTGGCCCGGGCATAGCGGCCCTCGGCATAATCGATGTAGGCCAGGTAGTAGTGCGCATGGTCGGCATACTCGCTGCGGTCGCCGATGCGCGAAAAGTGCCCGCCGGCCTCCTTGTAACGGCCGTCCGTGAACTCGACGTAGCCCATGCGGATGTCGTACTGTTCGCGGCGCTGCGGACTCAGGGCCTTGTAATTCGTACGTTCAAAGGCTTCGCGCGCCCGGGCCATGTTCCCCGCCGCGCAGTAGAACGATCCGAGCGAGAAGCGCACGTCGTTGGCATAGACCGACTGCGGATAACGCTCCTCGAAACGGCGCAGGGACGCCTCGGCATCGGCGCTGCCCAGTTCGACGGCACACGCCGCCAGGTAGTAATCAATCTCCTGCTGCAGGGAACGGTCGTCCGGGGCCATCGCCTCGCGGGCCCGCAGCAGTTCGTGGCGGGCATCGCTCCAACGGCCGTAGCCGAACAGATCGCGGGCCCGCCGCATCAGGGTTTCGGGATCGCTCTCCGCGGCCCGTACACCGGGCGCACAGAGTGCCAGCGCCATCAACGGCAGCAATATTCGGAATCTTCGCATAGTCAATTCAAGTTCATCTCCGCGCTCCGGGCGGCCGGGGCGGATGGAGAATCGGACAAAGATAAGAAAATTTATCCGACGCCACACCCTTAAAGGAACGGAATTTGCCCGCGGCGTATTGTTCAAACCAAAAACCGAATACCATGACTGAGAAAGTGAACGTTCAGATGAACCGCGCCGGGCGTTTCGAACCGCGCGGAGGGGCCGATACGGCCTCGATGAACCCCAAGGAGCTGCTGCTCTATGCCGCGGCGCAGTGTGCCGGGCAGACCGCCGCCGCCATCATGCAGCGCGAACGCATGAAGCCCTGCAATTTCGAAATCAGCGTCTCGGGCGACCTCTCGACCGAAACGCTCCGCACCGAGAGCACCTTCACCTGCTTTCATGTCGTCTACAACGTCGCGTGCGCGAGCGAAGAGGACTGTGCAAAGGCCAGCCACGCCCTCGAACTCACCCACGACAAGTATTGCGGGCTGGTGCAGATGCTCTCGCGCATCGCCCCCGTCTCGCGTGAGATCGCCGTCGTGAACACCGCGCCGGTCAAGGCCTGAGCCCCTCGCGCCAGTTCAGAAAAGGCAGCGGGCGAAGACATCCTCGACTCTTCCGATTGAGGAAAAGCGTCGGGAATCTTCGCCCGTCTGGTGTCGGGAAGGGAGGTCACTGCGCCGTGATGCGGCGGTAATCCGACAGGGCTGCGGCGTAGTTGAAGTGGGCCCGGATGGCGTTGGTATAGAGCTGGATCCAGCTCAGCTGCGCCTGCATCACGTCGAGGATCGTCGCCAGCCCCTCGCCGTAGGAGTAAGTGCTGATCTGCAGGTTCTCGCCCGCGATGCGCAGGCTCGCCTCCGAGGCATCGACCTGCGCCCGGCTCTGCACCAGCGCCGTCCAGCCGTTCATCTCCTCGCGGACGATTTCGTCGTAACGCTGTTCGGCCGCCCAAGCCTGCTGTTCACGGGCGGCCCGGGCCGCGGCCACCGTGCGACGCCGCTCGCCCCAATGGAAGATCGGAACGGACAGCTGCACGAAGGCCGAACCGTCGATATGCGTGCGGCCGTCGCGGTTGGGCGTCGCCGGCTGCCATGAGCCTCCCACCCCGACGCTCACCTGCGGATTGTACGGGGCCCGGGCCGCCCGCACCCCTTCGTCGGCCTGCTCCGTGCGCAGCAACGCGGCCGTATGGTCGGGACGTCGCGCCACGGCCTCCCCGGCCGGAATGCGGCGCGGCAGCGGCAGCGTGTCGCGGATGCTCTCGCGCAACGACACGGACTCGGCCGGATCGGTGCCGCGCAGGATGTTGAAGTTGTGCAGGGCCACCTCGCGGTTCTGCTCGACGCTGACCAGCGAATACTCCGCCTCGCTCAGCCGCGCGTCGATCATCAGCACGTCGCCCTTTGCGATATAGCCCTCGGCAAAGCGGCGGTCGACGACCTCCTTCAGCGAACGGATCAGCGAGACGTATTCACGCATCGCCGCGGCGTAGAGTTCCACGGCCGAGAGGCTCCAATAGGCGTATTCGGCCGCGTAGCGCACCTCGAAACGCGAAAACGCCTCCTCGCAAAGGGCAATGTCGCTTCCCAGGGCCGTCTGCCGGGCCGCCGCACGCACGGCTCCGCCGCCGTAGAGCGTCTGCACCAGCTGCGGCAGCACACCGAAGGTCCACTGTTCGGCGCCCTCGCGGCAGCGGAACGCCCACGAGAAGTTCCCGGCCAGCGACAACTGCGGCAGGTAGCCCGTACGCGCGGCGGCGGCCTCGGCCTCGGCGGCCCGGCTCCCGGCCCGGGCGATTTTCAGCGTCCGGCTGTAGGAGGCGACCTCCGTGCGGTACTCTTCGAGCGACGTCTGCCCGAAGGCGGCAACAGGCCCGGTGAGCAGCAGAATGAGTGGGAACAAGCAGGTTTTCATGGTCATCGGATCCGGTAAAAGAGGGCATAGACTACGGGCAGGACGCAGATCGTCAGCAGCGTGGCCACGAGCAGTCCGCCCATGATCGTGGCGGCCATCGCGCCGAACATCGCATCGAAAAGCAGCGGCAGCATGCCGAGGATGGTGGTCCCCGAAGCCATCACCACGGGGACGATGCGGCTGCGCGTCGCCTCGACGAGCGCCTCGCGCGGCGTACGGCCCGCGGCCCGCAGCGTGTTGATCTGTTCGACCAGCACCACGGCGTTCTTGATGTTCATCCCGACGAGCCCCAGCAGCCCCAGCAGCGAGAAGAAGTTGAAGATCCGGCCCGTCACGGCCAGTCCGAAGACCACGCCGATGAAGATCAGCGGGATCATCAGCAGAATGACCACCGGCTCGCGGTAGTTGCGGAAGAGCAGCAGCAGCGTGATGAAGATCAGCACCAGCGTCAGCGGCAGGTAGCGGCCCAGTGCGGCGTTGGACTCCTGCTGGCTCTCCTGCTCGCCGAAGACGCGCATCGCATAGCCCGCGGGAAGGTCGACGGCACGGCGGAGGGAGTCCTTCAGTGCCGCGAAGAGCTGCATGGTGTTGACCCCGCGCACCGGGTCGCACTGCGCCTTCATCACCCGCTGGCGGTCAAAACGGCGGATCACCCCCGGGCGGAAGTCGAAGCGCACGCCGTCGGTCGCCTGCTCGATCGAGAAGACCCGCCCCGAAGGGTTGAAGATCGGCAACGACTGGAGGTTGGTCAGGTTATAGGCGGCGATATTCTCATCCTTGAGCAGGATGGGCAGCGTGAGATCCCCCTCGCGGTACTGTCCGAGCGGATAGCCCTGCGTGGCGATGGTGATGCCGCGGGCCAGCTGGCTGCGCGTGATGCCGATGCGCTGCCCCTTCATCTGCGAGTAGAGCGGCTGCCAGGTCGGGATGCGGTTGCCCCAGCTGTTGCGGATGTTCGTAGCGCCGGGCGTACGGTGCATGACAGCCTCGGCCCGCGCCGTCAGGCGCCGCAGCGTGTCGATGTTCCCGCCGATGAAGCCGAACTCGATCGCCGCATCCGGCACGGGCGAGAGCTTGAACAACGACGAGCGCAGCCACACGTCGGGGAACGTAGCGGTGACCCAGCCGTCGAAACCCTCCTCGACGGCGGCCGTCTGACGGCTGTCGTGGAGCTCGACGAGCAGGTTGCCGAAATTGGGCCGCTGCGACGAGGTGCCGCTGGCCAGGTAGTAGCGCGGCGGCGTAGCACCGGCCGTCCACGAGACGCACTTCACCTCGGGCTGTTCGTGCAGCCACGCCTCCATCCGTTCGAGCTGTTGCTCCGTATCGTGGATGTTGTACCCCTCGGGCAGCAGCACGTCGGCCCGGAAGTAGGGTTTGTCGAGCGCCGGGAAGAAATTCTGCGGCATGCGGCCCATGACGGCCAGCGACACGACAAAGAGTGCGGCCACCGCGGCAACGGTCGCCCAGCGGTGGCGCAGCAACGCATCGAGCAGGCGATCGAAGGCCCGGTAGAAGCGCGTATCGTAGGGATCGCGCCGGGCCGGGGCGACCTGCAGCAGCCGCACGCCGAAGAGCGGCGTCTGGGTCAGGGCCAGCACCCAGCTCAGCAGCAGCGAGAAGGCCACCACAACGAAGAGCGGCCGCACGATCTCGGCCACGGACGACGGGGCCAGATAGAGCGGAAGAAACGAGAAGATGGCAATCAGCGTAGCCCCCAGCAGGCTCCAGCGCGGGGCCGTGGCCCCGGTGATGAAGGCCTCGCGGCACGCCGCGCCGCGCCGCATCGCCTGACGCGCGTTATCCGTGACGACGATGGCGTTGTCGACCAGCATGCCCATGGCGATGATGAAGCCCGCCAGCGAGGTGCGGTTCAGCCCCTCGCCCGCAAACTGCATCAGCAGCAGCGTGCCGCCGATCGAAAAGAGCAGCGACGTGCCGATGAGCACCCCCGGGCGCAGCCCCATCACCAGCATGATGACCGCCACGACGATGGCCACCGACTCGACCAAATTCCACAGGAAGGTGCGCGTCGCCTCGCGGGCGATGCGGTTCTCGGGGTAGAGCACCGTGAGCTCCATGCCGAGGGGCATTTCGCCGCGCAGTTCGGCCAATCGGGCGTCGATCCGCTCACCGACACGCACCACGTCGCTCCCCGATTCGGTCGAGATGCCGATTCCCACCGCCCGGCGTCCGTCGACGCGCATCAGCGTCTGCGGCGGATCGGCATAGCCGCGTTCGATGCGGGCCAGGTCGCCCAGGCGGTACTGCCGGCCCGAGGAGGAGATCAGCAGCTGATTCTCCAGATCGTCGAGCGAATGGTAGGTGCCGTCCTCCAGAATGCGGATCTGCAGCTCGCCGGCCTGCTTCTCGCCGCTGTCGACCAGGGTGTTCTGCTGGCCGATCGTCGCGACGATCGTCTCGGGGCGGATCGCAAAGTTGGCCAGCGCCGAGAGGCTCACGTAGACGTTCACCACGGGGCTCTGCTCGCCGAAGAGGGTCACCTTCTGCACCCCGTCGAGCGTCACCAGCTCGCGTTTCAGCCGCTGGGCCCAGTCGCGCAGCTCGGTCAGCGTGAAGCCCTCGTCGGCCGAGAGGCCGTAGTAGATGCCGTAGACGTCGCCGAAGTCGTCAGCCACCGCAATGGCCGAGGCCCCCGAAGGCAGCTGCGGCTGGATGTCGAGCGCCTTGCGGCGCAGTTCGTCCCACAGCTGCGGGATCTCGCGCGACGGGGTGCCCGGGTCGAGTTCGACCAGGATCCGCGAACGTCCGTAGTGTGATTCGGAGGTGATCTTGTGGATGCGGCGCATCGACTGCACCTCGCGTTCGATGGGTTCGGTGACAAGTTCCTCGACCTCCTGCGGCGTCGCCCCCGGGTAGGAGCACATCAGCAGGGCACTCTTGATGACAAAGGTCGAATCCTCCTTCTTGCCCAGGCGCAGAAAGCCCGCCACGCCCCCGACCAGAAGCAGGACGAGAAAGAAACCGACGACGCGGCCGTTGCGCAGCGAATAGGTAGTGAGATTCATGGCCCGATCAGTTGAGAATCCGTACCTCTTCGCCCTCCGTCAGGCGGTAGACCCCCGCCGTGACGACCCGCTCGCCGGGCTGCACGCCGCGGTCGATCACCACACGGTCGCGACCGAAAAGCTCGCCCAGAGTCACGGCCCGCCGCGTCACCCGGTCGTCCGCACCCACGATCCAGACGTAGGTCCCGCCCTCGGCCGGGGCGCAGACCGCCGTCAGCGGCAGTGACACGGCATCCGCCACCGGATCGGCACTCTGCATCGTAATCGTGCACGACATGCCGGGCGAGATGCGCCACCGCAACGGATCGGGATTCTCCAGCCGCAGCGACACCGGAAATCCCGAGGCGTCGGACGAGGTCTGGGCGTAATCCTTCAGCCGGGCGGGGATCGTCACCCCGCGGTAGTTGTCGAAACGCACCACGAAGCGCGTCGTCGTGTCGCGCAGCGCATCCAGCGCACTCTCGGGCAGGGTGAACTGCACGGTCGTCGTCACGGGATTGACCAGCCGCACGATCGACTGTCCGGCCTGCACCCGCTCGAAATTGTCGACGTACGTACGCTCGATCACCCCGGCGAAGGGGGCCTTCAGACGGGTTTCGTCCAGCAGGTCGAGCGTATTCTCGTAGGTCGACCGCGCCTGGGCGTAGCGTGTGTCGGCCGCCTCGGCCTCCTGCCGCGAAACGGCTTCGTGCGACAGCAGCCGCTGCATGCGCTCACGCACCGAACGCGCCTCCTCGTAGGCCGAACGCGTCGCCGTGGCCTGCAGTTCGACATCCCGCGGATCGAGTTCGGCCAGCAACGCCCCCCGTTCGACCCGTTCGCCCTTCGATACGGCCACGCGCAGCACCTGACCCGAGAGTTTGAAGGCCAGCGTGACGGCATCGTCCGGCGTGGCCAGACCGGCAAAATCCTTTTCCAGGGTGTGGGCCGCAGCCGCCGTGGTGACCTTCACCGGACGCGGAGCCGTCGCTACCGACGCTCCGCGGCGTGAACACCCGCCGGCCAGCAGCGGCAAAAGCAGATAACAGAGAATGTGGCGCATGGGATGAGTTCGATTTCATGGATCGACCTCTCCCCCGTCCGGGCTCCGATGCCGGGATTCCGACCGCGGCTCCACCGTGCGGAGATCCCCCGCAAACGGAAGGCCCCTCAAAAAGAAAAGTCGACCTCCCGTCGGAAGGTCAACTTTCATACCACAAGCCCCGCTGGGCCCCCTCGCGCGCCTCTACGGACGAATATCGCGACAGTTCTTCTTAGCCGTGATGGTGCCGTCGTCGAGCGTCACCAGTCCGCATTCGGCCCGCAGCATGGTCTTCATCGTCGAGGCGTCGATGTTGTAGCAGGGCACCCCGCCCGTACCGAAATCGTGCGTCATCGCCCCGTGGAGCAGGTCGGGGGTCAGGCAGACCACCCACGCACCTTCGCTGCGGGCCCGCTCGACCAGTTCGGCCATCCGGCGGGTGCAACGCTTCGACTGCCGCTCGAAATCCGTCACGCAGAGCATGTAGACCCTCCCCGGGCGGGTGATCACCTCCAGCGTGGCGTCGCGACCTGCGGCATCACGCAGCGCAAACTCACTCACCAGCGGACGGACGGACGGTACATCGCTCGTCGTGCGCGTATCGACCCACTCCCACTTCGTATCGTCCTGCCACTCGGGATCCTCCAGCGAGAACTCCCGCTCCTCACCCGTCGCCCGGTTGCGGTAGACGAGCACCGTCTCCGATTCGTCCGGAGCCTCGTCCGGAGCCTGCATCGCCTCGTGGATGTTCACCCCCACCTTGTAGGGCAGGAAGTCGATCAGCGGCAGGTGAATGTAACAGTAGTAGCCCAGATACATCGACAGGCAGAAGAACGTGCAGGTCAGCACGATCTCCATGGGTTTGAAGGCAAAGACCTTGTCCGGGCGGTAACGCCACCACACCACCAGCGCCATGGGCAGCAGCACGACATTCTTGGCAAAGGTCTCCCATGGCGTCAACCGCAGTGCATCGCCGAAGCAGCCGCAATCCTCGACCGGAAGCACCGTGGCGCTCAGCAGCGTCAGCACCGTAAAGAAGGTCATCGACAGCACCGCAAAGATCGAAATCAGCCGGATACGCACCTTGAACAACAGCATGCAGCCCATCATCAGTTCGGCGCCGCACAACCAGATCGAGAAGGTCATGGCCGCCGGATCGAGCCACTCCATGCCGTAGATCGAGAGGTATTCGCTCACCTTGAGTGCCGTGCCCCACGGGTCGATCACCTTCGTGAAACCCGACAGGATGAACGTGCAGGCCAGAATGAGCCGGCAGATGTTCGCCACAATCTTGAATGTTCGCGTCCCTCTCATCGTGCGTCGATTATCGGGGCCAGCACCCCGCGGATTTTTTCAAAGATACGTTCCGGGCTCTCCATCGCACCGCTCGAATCGCCGCACTCCACGACGCGCAGTTTCGCATCGCGCGCCGCCATCGAGAGGTAGACCTCGCGCACGCGGCGCTGCAGATCGAGGGCATCCTCGTGGATGTCGCGCCCGCCGTGAAGGTAGTCGCGGTCGGCACCCTCGCGCGTCTCGGCGAGTTTGCGCTCGGTGAAGGCGAAGGGAACATCGAGGAAGAGCGACACGTCGGGACGCGGCAGCGCATTGTGGCCGAACTCCAGGTCGAGGATCCACCGCGCCAGACGGTCACGCTCCTCTCCGGCCGGAAGTTTCGCACACTGGTAACCGACGTTCGACCAGACGTAACGGTCGAGAATCACAGCCCGGCCCGCAGCCAGCCAGCCGCGGATCATCCCGGCGGCCTCGGCCCGGTCGCCGGCGTAGAGCAGCGCCACCAGATAGGGGTTCACCTCGTCCACACCCCCGAACTCACCCCTGAGAAAACGAGCGATCAGATCGCCGTAGACCGGCGCATCGAAACGCGGGAAATGGACGTATTCGCTCTCCACGCCTCGCTCCGCAAAGAGTTGGCGCAGCATCCCGATCTGGGTCGACTTGCCGGCCCCGTCCAGACCTTCGAGTACGATGAACATAGGCTTCTACCGTTTATTTCGTTTGTTGTTGCTTCCGAGTTTTTCCGGGATCAGATCCCTTGCCGTCGGAGGGTCAGTTGCGCAGCATGCGGACGGCACGCTCGACGCCGGCGGCCAATGCGTCGATCTCCGACGCCGTATTGTACAGCGCCAGCGACACGCGGCACATGCCCGTGATGCCGAAGTGGTCCATGACCGGTTCGGCACAGTGGTGCCCCGTCCGGACGGCGATACCCAGTTTGTCGAGGATCATCCCCACGTCGTAATGGTGGGCCCCCTCGATGTTGAACGACACGATGCCGCATTTGTCCGCCGTCTCTCCGTAGATGCGCAGCCCCGGGATGGCCGAAAGGCGCTCCTCGGCCCGCTGCCGCAGCATCGTCTCGTGGGCCTCGATCTCCGCGGCGTCGAACCGCGAAAGGAACCGGATGGCCTCGCCCAGCCCGATGGCCCCGATGAAATTGGCCGTGCCGGCCTCGAACTTCAGCGGAACCGGAGCGTAGGTCGTACGGGCAAAGGTCACCCGGTCGACCATGTCACCTCCGCCGAAGAAGGGCGGCATCCGTTCGAGCAGTTCCCGTTTGCCGTACAGGACGCCGATGCCCGTCGGGCCGTAGAGTTTGTGGCCCGAAAAGGCGTAAAAGTCGCAATCCAGCGCCCGCACGTCGACGCCGCCGTGGACCACCCCCTGACAGCCGTCGACCACCGCAACGGCACCCACGGCGTGGGCCGCCTCGATGACGGGCCGCAGGTCGGGCCGCGTGCCCAGCGTATTCGATGCCTGCGTAACGGCCACCACGCGCGTGCGCTCGTCGATGAGCGTCGGGAGCAGATCCGTGCGCAGCGCCCCCCGGTCGTCGATCGGGAGCATCCGCAACTCGGCACCCCGCCGCTGGGCCACCAGCTGCCACGGCACCAGATTCGAATGGTGCTCCATCTCGCTCACCACGATGTTGTCCCCCGCCCCGACGAACGTATCGCCCCAGGCGTAGGCCACCGTATTGAGCGACGCCGTGGCGCCGGCCGTAAAGACCACCTCCTCTTTCTCGGCCGCACCGATGAAGTCGGCAATGCGCCGACGCGCCTCTTCGTAGAGCTCCGTGGCCTGCTCCGAAAGCAGATGAACGCCCCGATGGATGTTGGCATTCAGGTGGCGGTTGAGCCAGTCGATCCGCTCCAGCACCTGCTGCGGCTTCTGGGCCGTAGCGCCGCTGTCGAGGTAGATCAACGGCTTGCCGTAGACCTTCTCCCCAAGGATCGGAAACTCCCCGCGTATCTTTTCGACATCGAATCTCTCCTTTGTCCCCATGTCACTTGCCTGCTTGTTCGCTTCGTTATTCTTTTCTTTGCCGGGCCGACCCCTCCTCTCCGGAGGCCCGCTACCGCTCCAGCTTCGCAGCGGCCAGCCGCATGAGCGCCTCACCCAGCGGCTCGACACCGCACCGACGCACGATGTCTCCCACGAAGCCCTCGATCTGAAGGGCCCGGGCCTGCGCTTCGCTCAGGCCGCGCTGCCGCATGTAGAGGATCGCTTCCGAATCCATCTGCCCGACCGTCGCACCGTGCGAACACTTCACGTCGTCGGCATAGATCTCCAGCTGCGGCATCGTCTCGATACGGGCCTTCTCGCTCAGCAGCACGTTGCGGCTCTGCTGCCGCGCATCCGTCCGCTGGGCGTCGGGCGCCACATAGACCAGTCCCGAGAACTCGCCCACCGCCTCGTCATCGGCCACTCCCTTGATGCACGAGACGCTCGTGCAGTCGGGGACGTTGTGCGCCGTGTGGAGCCGTACCACGCAATGCTCCTTCTCCGTAGCGAGGAAGACGCCGTTGAGCTCGTTCGAGGCTCCGCGGCCGTTCAGGTCGATGCGGTACGAGGCGTTGGCGCTCGACAGTTCGACCGTCGTCACGCGGCAACAGCTCCGCTCTCCCTGCCGAAGGGCTATTTCAGCAAAAGTCTCTCCCAGAAAAATCTCCGTCAGGTCCAGTTGCGCCCCTTCGGCCAGTTCGACGTCAAGCCGCGCAACGCCCGCCTTCGTATGGAGCACCACCAGTTGCGCCGCAGCCCCGGCCGTGAGCTCCACCCGCAGGTGGTCGGGATCCGCCGCCGCATAGGCCTGCGGTATCGGCGTCTCGACCCGGAAAAGTTCCGGACCCGCCTTGCGCAACCCGCCGATAATCTCCAGAATCCGCTCCATCACTTGTCGTATTGGTTGATCAGCCAGTCGTAGCCCTCCCGTTCGAGTTTCAGCGCCAGCGTCTTGTCTCCCGTATAGATGATCCGCCCCTTGTAGAGCACGTGCACCACGTCGGGCACGATGTAATCCAGCAGCCGCTGGTAGTGCGTGATGACCACCGTGGCATTCTCCGCCGTATGGAGCTTCGTAACGCCCGTGGCGACGATCCGCAGCGCGTCGATATCCAGTCCCGAGTCGGTCTCGTCCAGGATGGCCAGCTTCGGATCGAGCATCGCCATCTGGAAGATCTCGTTCTTCTTCTTCTCACCGCCCGAGAAACCCTCGTTCACGGCCCGCGACGTGAGTTTCGACGACAGCTCGACCACGGCGCTCTTCTCCTTCATCAGGTGCAGGAACTCCGCGGCCGACAGCGGCTCCTCACCGCGGTACTTGCGCTGCTCGTTGACGGCCATCTTCATGAAGTTGGCCATCGTCACCCCGGGGATCTCCACCGGATACTGGAAGCCGAGGAACAACCCCAGCCGCGCCCGATCCTCGATCGACATCGCGAGCAGGTCGTGACCCAGAAACTCCACGGAGCCCTCGGTGACCGTAAACTTCTCGTTGCCGGCCAGCACCGAAGCCAGCGTCGACTTGCCCGAACCGTTCGGCCCCATGATGGCGTGCACCTCACCGGCCTTCACCTCGAGGTTGATGCCCCGCAGGATCTCCTTGCCATCAACCGTCGCGTGTAGATTTTTTACGCTTAGCATATTCTGTATCTATTCTCTAAATTTCGTTTGTTATCTCTTTTCCGGCGGCCGTTTCCCGCGCCCTGCGGCCGCGGATTCAAATCCGTCTCGGCCGCCGGACTTCGCATTGTCGCTTCTCGGGTTCCTACGCCCGGCAGAGCTTTCCGCCCAGTCTCCGGCATTTCGAAACCTCCCGGGCCGTCAGCTCCGGATGCTTCCGGCAGCCGCCCTTGCCCAGCGTCCCGACAACCCGGAAGCCGCTCCAGCGGAAAATCTCCCGCAGCGAGCGGAAAACCCCGCTCGTCTGGTGGAACCACACGCTGAACGGCCAGGCCGTATTGCATGTGGCCACCATCACCGCCCGTTTTCCCTTGTGCAACGGAACGGGCAATCCTCCCTCCCGGTCCTCCATCAGCGCATAAACCATTCGATCGAACAGCACCTTCAACTCGCCGCTCATGCCGCCCCAGTAGCAGGGCGACCCTACCACCAGCGCATCTGCACCGCGAAGGGCCTCCGCCACGCGGTGCGCATCGTCCTCGGCCAGCACACACCGGTGCAACGACCGGCATTTCATACATCCGCAGCACGGTCTGACGGTCAGATCGTGAACGAAGAAGCGCTCCACCTCAACCCCTTCGGGCATTCCGGCAATCACCTCGTCGAGCATCCGCGACACCAGTCCGCTGCGGCGCGGGCTTCCGTTCAAAACAACGACTTTCATCTACCCGATCGTTTATCCCACCGTGCCCTCCAGCTGCAGGGCCAGCAGTTTCTGCGCCTCGACGGCAAACTCCATCGGCAGCTTCGCCAGCACCTCCCGCGCGTAGCCGTTGACGATCAGTCCCACGGCATCCTCGGTCGACAGCCCGCGCTGGTTGCAGTAGAAGAGCTGGTCGTCCGAAATCTTCGACGTCGTGGCCTCGTGTTCGACCACCGCCGTGCGGTTGCGGATGTCGATCACCGGGAAGGTGTGGGCACCGCAACGGTCACCGATCAGCAGCGAATCGCACTGCGAGTAGTTCCGCGCATGCTCCGCCCCCCTGGCCACGCGCACCAGCCCGCGGTAGGAGTTCTCGCTCTGTCCGGCCGAGATGCCCTTCGAGACGATCCGGCTGCGCGTGTTGCGGCCGATGTGGATCATCTTCGTACCGGTATCGGCCTGCTGGCAGTTGTTGGTCATCGCCACCGAATAGAACTCCCCGACCGAGTTGTCACCGGCCAGAATGCAGCTCGGATATTTCCACGTGATGGCCGAACCCGTTTCGACCTGCGTCCACGACAGCCGTGCGTTCTCGCGGCACAGACCGCGCTTGGTCACGAAGTTGTAGACGCCGCCGCGCCCCTCCCGGTCGCCCGGGTACCAGTTCTGCACCGTCGAGTACTTCACCTCGGCGTCGCGCTCGACGACGATCTCCACCACGGCGGCATGCAGCTGGTTCTCGTCACGCTGCGGCGCCGTGCACCCTTCGAGGTAGCTCACGTAGGCACCCTCGTCGGCCACGATCAGCGTCCGCTCGAACTGCCCCGTCCCGGCGGCATTGATGCGGAAGTAGGTCGACAGCTCCATCGGGCACCGCACCCCCTTCGGGATGTAGCAGAACGAGCCGTCGGAGAAGACCGCGGCGTTCAGCGCGGCGTAGAAGTTGTCCGTGTAGGGGACGACGCTTCCGAGGTACTTCCGCACCAGTTCGGGGTGGTCGCGCAGTGCCTCCGAAATCGAGCAGAAGATGATCCCCTTCTCGGCCAGTGTCTCCTTGAAGGTGGTCTTCACCGACACGGAGTCCATCACCGCATCGACGGCCACCCCCGACAGCGCCATCTGCTCCTCGAGCGGAATGCCCAGTTTGTCGAACGTGCGTTTCAATTCGGGGTCGACTTCGTCCATCGAACCCAGCTTCTTGCGGGCCTTCGGCGCCGCGTAGTAGATGATATCCTGAAAGTCGATCTCCGGGATCCTGAGATGTGCCCACGTCGGGGGCTCCAGCGTCAGCCAGTGGCGGTAGGCCGCCACACGGCGCTCGGTCATCCACTCCGGTTCGCCCTTCTTGGCGGAGATCAGCCGCACGACCTCTTCCGAGAGCCCCTTGCCGATGGTTTCGGTCTCGATCGCCGAGGTAAAGCCGTACTTGTATTCCTGTTCTCCGAGGTTTTCCAGTATCTCTTTTTCGTTCTCTGCCATTGCTTGCAAAATATCGAGCAAAGATACAAATTCTAATCCGAATTTCATAATACTGCCTTCAAAACCGGTGCCGCAGACCCCTTTCGGCCCGCCGGGGCACAAAAAAGGGCGTGGATTGCTCCACGCCCCGTTCTCCCAGCAGGGATCGGCTATTTCTCGTAAACAATCACCACCTTGCCTACCTCGACGTTGGTCGATTTGTCGGTGTAGTCGATGCGGAAGTTGTCGGTCACCACTCCCGCCGCAGCGAAATCGAACGTGATCGTCTCCGACTTCTCGCCGGCAGGCTCAACGGCGGCCAGCGTCGTTCCGTCGTATGTACACTTCAGCATCGCCGGATCGCGCGTCGAATTGGGATAAACCGTGATCGACTTGATCTTGCCCATGCCCGAACCGGCCACGTGCGTCTCGGCCTTGCCCTTGTTGAAGTACCAGACAATGTTCTTCGCGGCATCGGTGCTGTAATAGACGTTGCCCGTGAAGGTGATCGTCGAGGCGCCCGAATCGTCGGTGGCCGTCCAGGTCGAATCCTCCTCCTTCCAGCTCGTCGGCAGCCCCGAGATATTTGTCGACAGCACGCCGGCCGTACCCGTAAGGGTCATCGTATACTCCTTCGTGGAGGGTACCGTCGAGGGATCCGGCTCCCACGAAAGCGCGTAGAGGTTGATGTTGTCGTAGGCATAGATATAGATCATCGTCTCGCCCGTCAGATCCGTAAAGGTCACCGTCTTGGCAGCGCCGTCCGACGACGTCGGGCAGGCCTCCTTCAGATACTCCTTGCCGTTGGCACTCACGCCTACCTCTCGATCGGGATCTGAACCGCTGCTCGAAATGGCCTTCAGCGTCAGCGTACCGTTGCCGTTCACGCGCAGAGCCAGGGCACGGGCCGACGGCGTCACGCCCGAAAGCGTACTCTTGCCGTTGAACTTGATCCGGTTCACCGGTTCACCGCCATCCCCCGTCGAGTGTTCGATGGTGATGCCTTTCGAAGCGTTGGCCAGGAACTGCAGGTTGCCATAAACGGTCGTCTCCTTGATATCACCGGCCGGGAAGACCTCGGCATCGGAGAAGTCCCAGGTATGGTTGGTCAGGATGGTCGTCAGTACCTCGTTGATCTTCAACGGCAGGCTGGCTGCCTGAGAATCCGTCCAGTTAAGCGAGCCCTCGGCGGCCTTGGCTACCACCGTCACCGTATAGTTGCCCGCCTTCAGAGCCGCTACCGTCGAGGCCGAAATCTCATACGTCGGCGTCTCTACGGTCTGCGTCTTGCCGTTGAAGGTCACCTCATAGGCGGCGGCATTCGGGACGGCATTCCAGCTGACGGTCACGACCTGCGACGTGCCCTGATCCAGCGAAGGAAGCTCCGTGGTCGTGAAGACCGGCGTCTCAAGCACCTTCGGCTCGCCGCCCGACACCACCTCGAGCGACCACTCCAGCGCCTCGAGCTCGACGGGCGAGCAGCTGCAGATGTAGATCATCGTCTCGCCCTGGATGTCGCCGAAGCCGAACTTGCTCTGCGAACCGTCGGCCGGAAGCGCATAGCGCGAACCGTTGACGATCAGCTCCATGTGTTTGTTATAGCCGGCATCCGACGGCGTGATGAGCACCGAACCCGGTACGCTCACCTTGAAGGCCAGCGCATTGTTCGTCGGCTCGTCCACGGGCGAGAAGGTCGAGGCGGCCGAGAACGAAATCGTTCCGTTCCCCGTAATGGCCATCGGAGCCTCCGCGTCGTTGACCAGGAACTGCAGGTTGCCCAGAATCCGGTTGCGGTCGATCGTCTGTGCCTCGAAGGTCTCCGGATCGGCGAAGTTCCAGACCGTAGCCTCGGTGATGGCGTTGAGCTCCGTCTGCTCCGGGATGACCGGTGCCACGGCATTCCACCAGCGCGGGTCTCCCACGCGTACCGACGCGATCTCGCCGTTCACCAGATAGAACTTGCCCCGCTCCGAAGCCTCGCACGGATCCTCCGAAAGCACCTTGCTGCCGTTGACCAGGATCAACTCCGGAGTCAGGTCCAGATTCGACGCATAGAAGAAGCCCTCCTTCTTATCCGCATTGTCGTAGTAGTTGAAGAAGTAGTTTGCCGACAGGGTCGGAACGACGGCATCCGAATAGTTCGAAATGAACGAGAAATCCTTGGAGGCCAGATATTCATTCAGGATCAGGTTGTTCGAAACCGTGAAGTTCTCCGTGGTCAGCCCCGTGGCACGCAGGCAGATCAGACCCTTGCGGTTGGTCGCCAGCGAGAAGTTCGAAATCGTGTTGTTGCTGACGGTCACCTTGCCCGGGATCGTACCGCGCTGCATGAAGAGGAAGCCGCGGCCGCCGTTGTAGAACGTCGAATTGACAACCGAAACCTCATGGTAGGTACCGAACCGGAAGTCGATCGCATCACCGCCGTCTCCCGCAATGTCGTGCATGTAGAGTCCGTCGAAGGTCATCTTCTGGACATCGATGCCGTTGTCCGCCTGATCGAGCGTCTCGGCAATCACACCCTTCGTGTAGTTATATACCTCGCAGTTCTTGACCGTCAGGTTCTCGATCTTGACATTGGCCGACTCGATCGCAACAACCGATCCGCCGCCGTTGCCGTTGAGCACGAGATCCTCCAGGTGGAACGAATAGGCCGCCGTGCCGACTCCCAGTTTGGCGGCAAGGCCGATTACGGTCGGCTTCTTACCCTCGGTGGAGGTCTGACCGTAGATGGCCAGATCCTGCGTGAGCGCCGTGCTCAGAGCATTGGTCGAACCGGCCGGCTCGCTCGGAGGCGTCACGTCGTAGGGGGTTTCCGTGTTGGTCAGCAGGATCCGGGTGGCGCCGTCGGTTACCAGACGCAGCAGCTCCTCGGCCGTTGCAGCCTCGGAGGCGCCCTCCGTATCGGGACGCGTCCAGACATCCTGTCCGCCGCGAACCGCACTGTTGTAGCAAACCGTAATGAAGTACTCCGTCGAGGGCTTCAGCCCCGAGATCGTCGCCTCGGCCTGTGCGATCTGATCCTCCGACAGATCCAGCCGGACAGGCTCCTCGGCCGTCGCGGCTACCGGCGTAGCCAGCAGGTGCGACACGAAGTCGTCCTGATCCCACTTCAGCGTCACCGACTCGGAGGTGCGCGCCGTAACCACCGGATTCAGCGGCGACATGATGGCGTAGGTCGTCATCGGGCCCACGATGGCCACCTTTGACGGCGCCGTGCGCTCGTTCGAACTGAAGGCCTGGACCGTCGCATAGTAATCCACCTCGACCTTCAGATCGAACGTCACCGGAAGATCCGTCGGCTGGATATCACTCCGCGTCGTGACCTTCTGCGTCAGTCCTTCGTCCGAATAGACCACTACTTCGTAGGTGTCCGTCGTGCGGACATCCCACGTCAGACGGATCTGGTTGCCCGTCGTCAGGACCGATCCCATGACATTCAACGGCATCAGCGCCCGATCGAGCACCAGTTCGTCATTAATGCCGTCCGGATCGTCCGAACAGCCGCCCAGTCCTGCCGTGGCAATCAGCAGCAGGCCGGACATCCATTTGCGAAATATGCTTTTCATAATCGTTTGTTCTGTTTTGATGCGGTCAACCTGTTAATATCCGTAGTCGTTGCGGATCTGACCCTGCGAGTTGTCGACCACACTCTGGAAGATGGGCCAGTACTGACGCGTATTGGGATCCCGGTCGTAGAGGCGGTCGATCTCCGCCTGCGTAAACTTCGGACTGTCGGTCTTCGAGGCACACGGCATGTAGCGCGCTACGGCACCCTTCGAATCGGTGTAGGGAATCCACGTGTTGTCGGTCGGCGCCGTCTGCTCGTCGGGCAGCAGGCCGTACATCTCCAGCTTCGTGCCGTCCACCTTGTAGTAGATATAGCCGTCACCCTGCGAGAGGTAGCTGAAATCACCCGACCAGTTGTTCAGGTCGCTGATCTTCTGCTTCGTCTCGTCCATCTTCGTCTTGAGCAGGTTCCAGCGGATCAGGTCCGTCTTGCGCAGCATCTCGCCCACGAACTCCAGCGCACGCTCCCTGACAAGGGCTTCGAACATCGCGTCGGCCGAGCCGATCGCATTGACATACACCTGGGCCATCTGCTCGTTGCCGGCATAGGCACGCTTGCGGACCTCCAGCAGGTAATTCTTCGCGTTGTTCAGACCGCCGCCGTCGACATCCGAGCACGACTCGTGGATCGCACACTCGGCCGCCATCAGATAGACGTCCGAAAGACGCATGTAGGGCGGTTTGAAGCCGTCGTCGTTACCGCCGCTGTAGGGATAGTTCTCCATCCACTCGTAGCGGTACTTGCCGAAGAACCACTGGTCGATACCGGCCAGCTGCGGCGCGGCGGTCGACCCCGAGACGTACTCCCACTCGAAGTTCACGCAGCTCACGTCGCGGCGCGTATCCTGCTTCTCATACTCGAACCAGAAGGTGGGTACCGGACCGACATTGCCGCCACGGCTCGACGTTCCGGCCGATGCTCCGAGATACTGGTCCGTACCCGGGTGCGGAATGGCGAACGAGTAGTTCCAGCGTCCGCGGTTGTTGCCGTAGGGGAAGATCCACAGCACCTCGCGGCCCGTACCGGCCGACGTGCGGTCGAAGTTGTTCAGGTCGCGCCACAGCTGCTCGTAGCTCGGATAGAGCGACATGCCGCTGTTGCGGATCACATCCACGCAGGCGGCCAGCGCCTTCGGGTAGAGGACCTCCTTCTGCAGTTCGGGATCCGACGAGAGGCGGATCGAACCCGGATCACCCGTTCCGACGGCTCCGTCGGCCGGACGAAGCGCATAGCCCGAAGCCATCAGCGCCAGACGCGCGTAGAGTCCCTTGGCAAAGGCCCGGCTTACACGGTCGGTCGTCGTGGCATGGCCCTGACCCGGCCACGGCAGGTAGTCCCACGCCTCCTGCAGGTCGCCCAGGATCTGCTTGAAGATCACGTCGCGGCTCGTCTTCGGAATGTAGATGTCGTCGCTGATGGGCTCCGTACGGAAGGGAACGTCGCCCCACGCACGGATCAGGTCGTAGTACATCACCGCACGCAGCGTCAGCGCCTCACCCAGCAGGTAGGCCATGTCGGGGTTGTTGGCCACGTCGCCGTACTGGCGCAGGTTCTTGATGTTGAGGTTCGCCCGCTCGATGGCCGTATAGTAGGGCGAATAGGCGTCGGCACTCGAGCCCGAAGTGTTCATCTCGCCGTTGGTCGGCAGCAGGTTGTAGCCGTAGATGGCCTGACGGTTGTCGTTGGTCACCTTCTCGGTATCGTTGCTCCAGTTGTTGGCCCACTCGATGTCGGAGTTCAGACCCACGTAGGGATGGTAACGTCCGCGGTGGTTCGCCTTCTCCAGCAAGGCCTGCGTAATACCGAAGTTGCAACCTTCGGCCAACTCGTAGTTCGAGAAGACGGTCTCGGTATCGAACGACGATTTGGTCTCCGTCTCCAACAGGTCGGCGCAGGCCGTCAGTGCACCCGCTCCCGACAATACGAACATATATTTGATCAGTGTTTTCATACTCGTTTGGAAAATTTGCTTTTGAAGGTCTTTAGAAGGTCAGATTCGCACCGAAGACAACCGAACGGCTGCGCGGGTAGGCCGAATAGTCGACTCCCGGAGTCAGCGGCGTGGCACGGCGGGTATCCACCTCGGGATCGTAGCCCGAATACCCCGTCCAGCAGAAGAGATTGGCGCCCGTCACGTAGAGGCGGAACTTCTTGATGTGCAGTTTCTGCATCCACCGATCGGGAAGCGTGTAGCCCAGCGTCACGGACGACAGACGCAGGAACGACCCGTCCTCGACGGCCCAGTCCGAGAAGACGGCCGTCGACATCAGCGGCGACCACATCGTCGTCCCGGCATTCGCCTCGGCCAGCTGCGTCGGATCGGTGATCAGCTCGCCCGTCGACCAGTCGATGTTCGTCCAGCGGTTCTGCGTGGCCATCATGTCGATCAGGTTGCGGAATTTGTTATTCGTACCGCGCTCCGTGGTGAACTCGATCTTGTTGGCATTGTAGATCTGGTTGCCGTAGACCCAGTTGAAGTTGGCTGCAAAGTCGAAGCCGTAGGCATAGCCCGTCAGCGAGAAACCTCCGGTCCACTTGGGCTGTGCATTGCCGATGATCGTACGGTCGGCCGTCGTCACCTTGTTGTCCGCGCTGCCGTCGACATTCCTGAGCTTCATGGCTCCCGGACGCAGATAGGTCGTACCGATCACGGCCGAGCAGTCCACGACACCCTCCTTGAGCACCCACTTGCCGTCGACGTAGTTGAAGTCGTCGACCTCGTAGCGGCCGTCCGAAACGTAGCCGTACATCTGGCCCAGGGCGCTGCCTACCGTCACGCGGTAGTCCGTACCGACCTCATTGGCCGATACCCAGCCCGACTGCAGACCGTCGAGGAAGTCCAGACCGCCCAGATCCATCACCGTATTCTCGTTGTAGCTGGCGTTGGCCGTGAAGGTCAGACCGTAGTCCGGCTTCTCCAACAGCACGAACGTCGCAGCAAGCTCGACACCGCGGTTGCGCGTCTCGCCCAGGTTGCGGTACTGATACTCGTAGCCGCTGCCCGTCAACGGGTATTTGATCAGCAGGTCCTTCGTGTTGTTCTGGTAGACGTCCACCGAACCGTTGATCCGGCCGCGCAGGAAGCTGAAGTCCAGACCCAGGTTGTGCGAATAGGTCGTCTCCCACGTCAGATCGGGATTGGCCATGACGATCTTGGCGTCGTCGTCCTTGGCCACGCCCCACCAGTTGTCGTACAGATACCAGTTGCTGGCATTGTCGTTTCCGGCATACTCCTGCAGCATCAGGCCCGAGGGGATGTTGTTGTTACCGGCCGTACCGTAGCTGTAACGCAGCTTCAGGTTGTCGATCCAGGTGATGTCCTTCATCCACTCCTCGCCCGACAGACGCCACGACACGGCCGCCGACGGGAAATAGCCCCACTGGTTGTCCTTGGCGAACTTCGACGAACCGTCGGCCCGCATCGTCGCCGAGAACATGTACTTGCCCTTGTAGTCGTAGTTCAGACGACCGAAGAACGAGAAGAGACGGTCGTCCGGATCGTAGAAGTTGTTCACCGAACGCGTTCCCGTAGCCGAGCTCATCATCTGCCAGGCCATCATCGAGTCGTAAAACTCCGGGAAATCATAGGCCCAGGCCGTCAGCGTGTTCGAACGCGTCACGATGTACTCCTGACCCAGCAGCAGGTTGAGCGAGTGGTCCTTGTTGCCGATCACGTTCTTGAAATCGTAGCTCAGCGTATTGGTGCTGCGGATCTTGTTGCGCGTATAGTCGGTATACTGCGTGGCGGGACCCGGACGGTTCGAGTTGTAGATCAGATAGGTCGTCATGCCGTAGAAGCGGTCCTTCGTCTGGTCGTAGGTATCCAGACCCGCCTCGACGCGCAGCTTCAGATTGTCGACGATCTCCCACTGGAAGGCCGCATTGCCGTTCCAGTTCTTGCGTTCGTAGCGGCTGTCGTTGTCGGCCGTGGCGATCAGCGGGTTGACGTTGTCGCCGGCCGACGTCTCATCTTCGTCACCCGACACGGCCGTCGTGAAGGGGAACGGTCGGTACTGGATGGCGTGCTTCACACGGCCGTTGCCCGACGTCGAACCCGAATCGTTGTAGGAGTTCGAACCCGCTCCGCGCACGTTCGTATCCGAATAACGGATCGAAAAGTCGAACGAAACCTTCTTCGTCGGCTTGTAGCTGGCCTTGAAGTTGAGGTTGTTGCGCTTGAAGGTCGACCCCACCATGATGGCCCGCTCGTCGATGTGGGCATAGCCGGCCGTCCACTTGAACTTGTCGCCGCCGCCCGAGATCGAAAGGTTGTGGTTGAAGGTCGTACCCGTACGGCCGAAGGTCTGGTCGAGCCAGTCGATGCCCTGCAGGTTCTTGTAGAGGTCCATGTCGGCAAATCCGCCGAAATAGGGCTCGTAGTTGGTGGCAAGCTTGCCCTCCACCATGGCCGCCTCGTACTGGTACTGCACGAACTCGTAGGGCGTCATCGGCGTCAGCGCATCCTGGTTGGCAAACTTCTTGATGCCGTAGTAGGCGTTGTAGTTGACCGTGATGCGGCCCGATTCACCGCTCTTGGTCGTCACGATCACAACGCCGTTGGCGCCTCGCGCACCGTAGATGGCCGTCGAGAAGGCATCCTTCAGCACGTCGATCGAGGCGATCTCCGAAGCCGGGATGTCCGAGATGCTCTCCACCGGGAAGCCGTCGACGATGTAGAGCGGCGAGTTATCCTGCGTGATCGAACCGCCGCCGCGCACGCGGATCTTGATCTCCGCATCGGGATCTCCTTCGGTAGCCGTCACCGTCACACCGGCCATGCGACCCGACAGCGCCTCGGTCACCGAGTTGACCGGCATCTGCGTCAGTGCGTCGGCACTCACCGAAGCCACCGATCCGACCACGTCACGACGCTTGACGGCCGCATAACCCACGACCACCACATCGTCCAGCGCCGTCGACTCGACCTCGAGCGTCACGTCGATCTGCGTCTTCGTGCCGATGGCCACACGCTGCGTCTTCATTCCTATATAGGAGACCACCAGTGTCTTCTTCGACGCGTCGGGGACCTGCAGGGTCCACGAACCGTCGACTCCCGAACTTGCTCCCAAAGTCGTGCCTTCTACGACCACCGAGGCTCCGATTACCGGATTGCCTGCCGAATCCTTGACCACTCCTCCGATCTTCTGGGCCATGGCCGCGGCAGCCATCCCCAGTCCCAACAGGAGCGTCAGGGCAAACTTTAGCGTAAAGTTTTTCATAAAAAAGGTTTTGGTTAATAATTAGGTTCCTATTCTTTTTTAATTTTTTTTATGGAATTACCCGCTTTTCCCTATACAAAAATAGAATCCATACCCAGATTCAAATGGTAAAATTTATCACTTCTCATGGAGATTTTATCAAATAGTCCCGATCGGCCTCCAAATGGATCCGGAAGCACCTCTCCGAACAAAAAATCCTCCCCACAGGGAGGATTTTCCGTATTCGGTGACGGGATTCCACAAAGGATTTTCGCCGGAGATCCGACCTCACAACCACCCCTCACACCTCCGGTCCGGAGCTACAGCCGCCCCTTGGCACGGTCGTACTCGAGCGAGGCCCAGATGAAGGGTCCCACGCCCTTGCAGTCGTTCTCGATGACCGGCTCCGAGATGTAGTATTCGAACGTGCCGCTGCGCCGCTGCTTGCCGCCCAGTCCGGCCACCGCACAGCAGTCCGTCATCGAGATCGTGCCGTCGGCATTCTCACGGATGAAGCGGTCGACGAACTGTTCGTAGCGGTGCAGCGCTTCCTCGCGCATCTCCTCGGGCAGATAGCCCAAACGCACGGCCTTCAGCTGCGCATAGACGAACATCACCGATCCGGTCGACTCGAGGTAGTTGCCCTCGCGCCCCGGCTGGTCCAGCACCTGGTACCACATCCCCGTCCGGGGGTCGGCGTACTTCGGCAGCACATCGTAGATCCGCTCCAGGATGGCCTGCATCGGACGCGTGGCATCGCTCTTGCCCAGATACTGCATCGTCTCGACGATCGCCATGGCATACCACCCCATGGCCCGGCACCAGGCGTGGGCCGACTGCCCCGAAATCGAATCGCACCAGAACATCTCGCGCGAATCGTCGTAGGCGTGGCGGTAGAGCCCCGTCGCGGGGTCCCACGTGTGCTTGCCCACCGTGACGAACTGGTTCACGATGTCGGCCACGGCATCGTCGAGCGCCGCACCGGTCAGGTGCGTCATCGCATACTCGGCATAGAAGGGTTCGGCCATGTAGAGGCCGTCGAGCCACATCTGGTGCGGATAGACCGCCTTGTGCCAGAAGCCGCCGTCGAAATTGCGCGGTTGCGCGCGCAGCTGGGCGTAGAGCGTGTCGAGCACCTGCGCGTAACGCTGCTCTCCGGTGCGGTTGTAGAGACTGAACAGCGCACGGCCCGGGCAGATGTGGTCGAGATTGTACTTCGCACGGCTGTAGGTCAGCACGCTGCCGTCGGCCTGCACGATCGTGTCGTAGTAGCGGTCGGCATAGGCGATGAAGTCCGGACGGTTCCACGCCTCGCCCGCATCGCGGATGGCCAGCAGTTCGAGCCCCGTCGTATAGTTCCACTTCACCTTGCCGGCCGGAATGCCGTCGAGCATCGCGGGCGAAGGGTTGCGCGCAATCTCGCTCTCGGCCATCCGGACGGCCAGCGACACCGGCGAATCGTACAGCGCTCCCGATCCCGAGGAGCAGGCGGCCATCCCCAGGACAGCCACGGCAATCAACAGTCGTTTCATGATTTTCTGGTCTCTTTTTTGGTCTCTTTATCCTGATTCTGCTTCAAATGGTTCGTCTTGAGGAACTCGGCCGGCGACATGTGGTACTGTTCGCGGAAGCAGCGGCTGAAGTAGCCCGGATCCGAGAAGCCCACCTTGTAGGCCACCTCCGATACGGAGAACTGCCCCGTGCGCAGCAGCATCTGTGCCTTGGTGATGCGGTACTCCTTGATCAGTTCGACGGGCGACTTGCCCGTGAGGCTCTTCAGCTTGTTGTACATCGTCGTGCGCCCCACGCCCAGGTGCGAGGCCAACTGGTCGATCGTCAGTTCGGAATTCTCGATGTTCTCCCCGAGCCACGACATCACCTCCCGCAGGAACTCCTCGTCGCGGTCCGTAACGACCACATCCTCAACCGCCAGCTCGACCACCTTGTTGCGGGCCGACTGCGTCGAGAAGCGTTCGAACAGCGTCCGCCGCTGCGTGAGCAGGTTGTCGATGCGTGCCAGCAGCAGCTCGATGCTGAACGGCTTGGTGATGTAGCCGTCGGCGCCGAACTCCATGGCCTTCACCCGGTCGTCGGGCGAGTGGCGCGCCGTGAGCATGATGATCGGCAGGTGGCTCATCGTGAAGTCGTGGCGCACCTTGTCGATCAGTTCGATGCCGTCCATGCGGGGCATCATCAGGTCCGTGACGATGATGTCGGGCTGTTCGCTGCGGATCTTCTCGAGCGCCTCGACGCCGTCGTCGGCCTCCACGACGTGGTACGTGTCGATCAGGCTGTTGTACATGAAGATCCGCAGCTCGCGGTTGTCCTCCACGAGCAGGATCTTCTGTGCATCCTTCGGCGGCCGTACGTCCGTACGGCGCTGGCTGTCGGCCGACGTGTAGTCGCTCACCATGTAATTGTTGCGATGGCTGTGTCCGTGGCCGTCGGCCTCGCTGCCCGCCTGCGAGAAGTCGATCTGCTCCATGCCGAAGTGGGCGTTGCCCAGCCGCAGCCGCACGGTGAAGGCCGCACCTTCGCCCGGACGGCTCTCCACCGAGATCTCGCCGTGGTGCAGTTCGACGATGTCGCGGCACAGCGACAGGCCGATGCCCGACCCCTTCATCGATCGGTCGACGGCCCGCGATGCCTGCGCAAAGCGTTCGAAGATCTGCTCCTGCTTGTCCTTCGGGATGCCGATGCCCGTGTCGCGCACGGTCAGCAGCACCCGCTCCTCAGCCTCGCGCAGCGAGAGAATCACCTCGATGCGGCCGCCGTCGGGCGTGAACTTCATGGCGTTGGACAGCAGGTTGTAGACGACGCTCTCCATGCGTTCCGGGTCGACCCACACCAGCACCGAGCGGCTCGAGACCGTGAACAGCAGCTCGATCCGCCGCTCGGAGGCCATCTCGCGGAAGTCATCCAGCGCATCCTCCACGAGCGGCACCAGATCCACGCGCGAGATCTTCAACTCCATCTTGTTCTTGACGATCTTGCGGAAATCCAGCAGCTGGTTGATCAGCGTCAGCATGCGTTTGGCGTTGCGATGGGCCAGCGTGAGGCTCGTCTCGCCGCGCGGCGAGAGCTGGTCGTGCTTGCGCACATCCTCGATGCCGCCCAGAATGAGCGTCAGCGGCGTGCGCAGCTCGTGCGAGATGTTCGTAAAGAAGCGCAGCTTCAGATCCGTCATGTTCTGCTCGACGCTCGCCTCGCGGCGGATCCGCATCACGGAGGCGGCGATGCGGAAGGCGATGACCAGCACCGCCAGCACCGCCAGCACGTAGAGTGTCTTGGCCCACCACGTCAGCCACAGCGGAGGCAGCACCTCGATCTCGATCGAGATCCCCTCGTCGGCCGTATCGGCGTTGCCGACGAAGGCCTTGACATGGAAACGGTATTTGCCGATCGGCACGTTGGAGTACGACGCGCGGTTGATCGTTCCCGAGATGTTCCAGTCCTGGTCGTACCCCTCGAGGCGGTACATGTATCCCACCTCGTGCTGGATCGAGAAGTTCAGCGTGGCGAACTCCACGCGGAAATTCGAGAAGTTGTAGGGTAAAACCACCCGGCCGGCCTCCGGGACGGCCACTTCGAGCGGAGCGTCCTTGCCGACCCGCGCCGGTTTGTTGCGCACGTCGAAACCCGTGAAACGCAGCCGGTAGTCGATCTTCTCGGAGAGCATCTCCCCGGGGCTGAAGCGGTAGAGCTGACGCCCGCCGGCGAAGTAGACGTCGCCCAGCGGCGAGGTGAGCGCCGTGGCCTCACTGAAGATCTCGTTGCGGTGTTCGTCGTAGACGTAGTAGTTCGAGAAGAGATGGCGCGAGGGGTCGAAGCGCGAGACGGCGTTGTGGGTCGAGACCCAGATGTCACCCCGCCGGTCCTCGGTCAGCGCCATGCAGATGTTGCTGGCCAGACCGTACGAACGGTCGTAGCAGTGGAAGTGCGGAAGCCCCACGCTGTCGTAACCCGTGATGAGGTTCAGTCCGCCGCCGAAGGTCGCCAGCCAGATCCGCCCCTTCGAATCCTTGAGCATGTGGATGATGTCGTTGTTGCCCAGCGAGGTCGTGTCGCCCGGGATCTTCTGCATCAGGCGGAAGCGCATCTCGCGCGGCGGCAGACTCGGATCGAAGAGCAGCAGTCCGTCGACCGTCGCGGCGAACATCCGCTCCGCACCGTCGCACAGCAGCCACCGCACGCGCCCCGCCTCGTCGAGCGGATAGTGCGACAACTGGTTCCCGGCGTGGATGAAGCGGCTCCCGGCAGGATCCTCCAGCAGGTTGATGCCGCCGCCGTAGGTGGCCACCCAGATCCGCCCCCGCGTATCGATCTCGACGCAGTAGATCTGGTCATCGCTCAGCGAATAGGCCTCCGCGTCGGAGTGGGTGAAGTGCGTCACCGCATAGTCATCCGTTCCCTTCGGCGTCAGCCGGTAGAGGCCTTCGCCCTTGGTACCCACCCAGATACGCCCTTCGGCATCCTCCCGGAGCGCATAGATCATGCCCGTGCCGGCTCCCTGCTGCGGCAGCGTGTAAACCGGGCGGTTCGAGGCGTCGAAGGCCGTCAGTTCGCCGTCGCGCGTCCCGACCCACATCCGTCCCCGGCGGTCGGTCATCAGCGCGCGGATCTCCCCCGACAACGGATTCGACGACTTGGCGTCGAGCGTCAGTACATCGGCCGGCTGCTGCAGCAGCACCGCCTTGCGAAGCCCCCGTTCGTTGTAGGTCGACAGCCACAGCACGTTGTCGTGCACGTCGAAACGCACCACGGCATTGGTCATCCGGCAGTCGGGCTGCTCCGGATCGTTGTAGAAGGGTTCGATGCGGTCGTTCTTGCGGTCGTAGTAGCCGAAGCCCCAATTGTTCATCTTGATCCACAGCCGGCCGCCGCTCTCGGCGATCTTCGGAATCGTATCCAGGTAGTAGGAGACCGTATAGGGCTTCTGCTCGAAGTGTTTGTAGTCGTCCGATGCGGGGTTGTAGCGCGTGATGCCCGTCTCGGGGGTGGTCACCCAGACGATACCGTGCGAATCGGTGGCCAGGGCCCGGATCCGTCGCGGGCGGTGGCCCTTCGGATCGAGCCGCTCGAGACGGTCGCCGCCCACGCGGTAGAGTTCACCCGTGCGGCTGCCGGCGTAGATGCGCTGGCGCACCGTGTCGGCCGTGATGGCCGTCAGCGGCGAACTGCCGCCACCGAGGCGTTCGATCCCCGTACCGTCGATCCCGCAACGGACGATCTCCGAGGGCATCAGGCAGTAGACGTGCGTCGAATCGGCCGCAAAGTCGAATCCCGGAGCCTCGGACTGGCAGAGGACCCGCAGCGTATCCGCATCGGCTGGGAGGTAATGCAGCCCGCCCCCGGAGGAGGCCAGCCACGTACCGCCCCGGGCATCGAGATAGAGTGCCGTGACGTCGCCGCCCAGCTCGTCGCACGTATGGAAGGCCGTCACGCGAACCGGCGACTCGTCGGCCGCATCCTCGAAGCGGATCGCCCCGACGCCGGCCACGGCCACCCACGTGCCGCCCCGCCGGTCGTGACGGCAGAAAAGCGTCCGGTAGTGGTTCGAATCGAGACCGTCGATCAGCGACACCACATCCTCGAACTGCTCCGTATAGCGGTTCAGGCGATAGACGTGCAGATTGTAGGTCGTGAACCAGAGGTGGCCGTTCGCATCCTCGCTCACCGAAATGAAGCGGTGGTGGGCCAGCGGCGAGAAGTCGCCCGGCGTGGTGCTGAAGTTCTTGAACGTATAACCGTCGAAACGGCTCACGCCGTACCACGTGCAGATCCATACGAAGCCCCGCGAATCGGTATAGATGTCGGCGATGCGGTCGTGGGTCATGCCGTCAAGCGTCGAGTAGGTACGGAAAAGACTCTGCGGTGGCGCCGCCGCAAAAAGAGACGGGATGGCAGCGGCAACCGCCAGCAACAGAGTAACAAGAAGTCGTTTCATGGTCGGTAGTCAGCCCCTTCGGGGAGGTGTCGCCCCGGTCGGGAATATCGGTTTCAGAGGGTTCACGGGTCACTTTGCCCGCGAATCCGAAGCTAAATGTACAAAAAAATCCGGTCTTTTCCAACCTCAGCGGTCGAAATCGGCGATAGCCTGCCGGGCTTCGCGTGCGGAGAGCTGCCGCGACCATCCGACGCGCGCCTTCGGGGCGGCACCGGGCCCCTCGCAGGCATACTCGCCGTAACGGACCGTACGGCGGGCGCGGGGTTTGTCCCAGTCGTGCCACCCTTCGGGGCGGATATGACCGCCGAGCCAGCATCGGAGGAAGAGCGTCTGCGCATAGTTGCGCCACGGACGCCCCAGCCAGCAGGAAGTCACCCCCTCGTCGGCCGTCAGGCGGCACTCCTCGAAGATCATCCCGCAACGCTGCCCGCGGCAGGTCGAGGCGGCCGTCACGTAGGAGTCGGCCTTCGAACGGATCTCGCACCGCCGGAACAGCGCCGCCGCCGAGCCGAAGATGAAGTCGGTCGTCCCCTCGATGTAGCACCCTTCGAAGCAGATACGGGCATTCTCCGCCACGCGTTCGCCGTCGCGGTTGCCCACGCCGTAGAGGTAGAGCGTATCCTGATTGCCCAGGAAACGGCAGCCGATGAAGCGGAGGTTCGTGGCCAGGCACTGCACCGCCACGGCCTGCCCGACGCGTCCGGCCGTGTTCTCGAAGGTCATGTGGCGCACCGTCCACCCCTCACCGCCAAAGTAGACGGTCGAGGAGCCCGACGTCCCGAGCCGATGGCCCGTCGGGCCCGTTTCGGAGGCATGGTCGTTCCACGAGACCGTCACGGCGCCGCGTCCCGTAAGGGCCACCAATCGTTTGGTGGCCGGAATGGAGATCTTCTCCCGATAGACCCCTTCACAGACGACAATACGCGTCGTGTCGCGGCCGAAGTCCGGAACGGCGGCCACGGCCTCCGTCAGGGTGAAAAAGTCCCCCGAACCATCCCGGGCCACCGTAAAATCCGACCCGACAAGGTGCCGGCCCAACTCCGGAAGCGTGGCGGGCAGCTGTGCGGCAATCAGCCGCGCCACGGTCCGCGCCCCGCGGACGTTGAGATGCGTATTGTCCTCACGACCGTCGGGCCACCGCGGACAGGTGCCCGCCTCGACCCACACGAAAAAGTTCCGCGAAGCCGCGTCGCCCAGCCCCTCGATCCACGTGCGGGTCAGCCGCTCGGCGTCGATCAGCGGCGTGTGCTCTTCGGCCGCTGTGCGGCGTGCGGCATCGAGGTAGGCGCCGTGCGTATCGTCGAGCCGTCCGTCGGTGAAGTGGCGCCGCACCACCGAGGTCAGCACCACCGGCCGGGCTCCCCGTTCGCGCGCCTCGCGGATGTAGCGCCGCAGATTCTCCGCATACGCCTCGGGCAGGGCATAACGGGTCGAGTCGTTCAGTTTCTGATCGTTGTGGCCGAACTGGATGAAGAGGTAGTCCCCCTCGCGCAGATCGGACAGCACCTCGGTCCAGTGTCCCTCATCGCGGAACGACTTGGTCGAGCGGCCGTTCAGCGCATGGTTCAGCACCTCGACCCCCTCGTCGAAGAGCGGCTCGAACATCTGCCCCCAGCCCCGTTCGGGATTCTCCCCGGCGAGATCCTTCGTCGCACAGGTCGAGTCGCCGATCAGGTGGATGCGCAACGGCGCCGCCGACGTCGTCAAAGCCGCCAGCACCCCTATCAACATCAAAAGTCGTTTCATCCGTTCGTCCGTTTTCGGTCCCGGGGGACAAGATTCGGGTGCGGACCTCCGCACCCGAATCCCGTACGACCGTCATCGTATCCAATCAATTGAGCACCGTATAGTTGCCACCCTCGACCTGGGCCTTGGTGATGTCGCGCACCAGGTAGTGGAGATAGACCTCCAGATTGGTATAGAGTCCCTGCGGATCGAGCGTCTTCGCCTTGCCGTCCGCAGCGTTGTTCTTGTCCAGACCGAAGAGCTCCTCATAGTAGTCGGGGATGCCGTCGCCGTCGCTGTCCGTGTCGGCACGGGCGATCTGTTCGTCGGTAGCCGTCAGCTCGGGCCATCCGCCCACGGCCGACTGCGTGTCGATGATACCGCCCGTCGAGCCGTTGCCGCCGTCGTTGATCGTCGCACCGCCCGACCGCGCATCGTTCACCGCACGCTGATCCACCGCATCGCGGCTCAGCGAAGCGCCGCCGTAGGAGAGAATGGCATCGAACGCTTCCCGGGCACTGTGCGTGGTCGTATAGCAGGAGCGGCCGTCCGACGTAATGGAAAGTGCAGCCGGCTGGCGGAACGTCCCGGTGGCATCCTTTGCGTAGGTGTCAAACGACTTCTTGTCCTTGTCGTAGATGCCCGTGTAGTTGTCCGTCGAGAAGGCGGCCTGCGAACCGTCACGCTTCAGGTAGAGGTTGCCGTCGGCGTAGATCCGCGGCATGATCTCCTCGTAGCTGTAGCCGTACGAAGCGCAGCTGCTGCAGCTGTTGCCGTAGGCCACGAAGAAGTAGTTGTTGCTCTTCGACGCGGGACCCTCCTTGTAGTAGTTGTTCACCATGTTGAGCCAGCACAGCTCGCCGCCGTAGCAGTTCTCGTTCTGGCCCCAGTTGTAGATCGCGTTGTTGCGGAAGTCGACGTGACCGTGGTACTGCTCGATGATCGAGGCGTTGTTCTTGTCGTAGACGTACGGGTGGTCGAAACGCGGGTTGCGGCTCACGTGGTGGGCCAGCAGATTGTGGTGGAACGAGGCGTCCTTGCCGCCCCAGATGCCGCCGTAGCCATGTTCGCCCTTCGCGTGAACCGAGTTGCAGAGGCTTTCGGAGATGATGCACCACTGCATCGTGAAGTTGCGGTTGGCGTAGAGCGACGCACACTCGTCCGTGCACCACGACATCGAGCAGTGGTCGATCACGATGTTGGCGTGGTAGCGGCCGCCCAGCGCATCGTCCTCGGTCTTGGTCGTATCGCCCATGCGGAAGCGCAGGTAGCGGATGATGATGTTGTCGCCCTGCAGCTCGACCGTATAGTTGCGGATGCAGATGCCGTCGCCCGGGGCCGTCTGCCCGGCGATGGTCAGATTACTGCTCGTGATCTTGAGCTTCGAGTTCAGGGCGATGGTGCCGGCCACGTCGAAGACGATCGTGCGGTTCGACTTGCTCACCGCGTCGCGGAACGACCCCGCACCGCTGTCGTTGAGGTTCGTCACGTGATAGACCTCGCCGCCGCGGCCGCCCGTCGCGTACATGCCGCCGCCCTCGGCTCCCGGGAAGGCGCGCACCACGCCGTCGTTCTCGTTGGCCAGTGGAAGGCCGAACATCGAACCGTCGCCCGGCTGCGTATCGTCCGGTTCGTCGGGATCGGGCTCCGGGCCCTCACTCGTGAAGGAGACGAACTCCGAGAAGGGCGAATCCTGCCACTCGCTGGTCCCGACGGGCGATGTCGCCCGCACACGCACCCGGTAGCTTTCGCCCTCGGTCAGTTCGAAATCATGCGACGTGTAACGCGTCGTGGCCGTCTCTGCAGGCGACGCCGCCTCGCCGCGGTAGAATTCGTAGGTATAGCGCACGTTGGTGACCTGCTCGGAGAGGCTCCACTGCACGTTGGCCGTCAGCTCCTTCACCGTTACGCTCACCGTCGGGACCGGCAATACCCGGCCCCCGCCATCGAGCGTCTCTTCGGCGGAGTTGCTGCTGCAGGCCCCCACGCAGAACAGGACACTCAGTCCCAAATAGGAAAAGAAACGATTCATAGTTCGATTATCGGTTTTGTTTTACGTTTTATCGGTTAATGGCCACCTGCCCGGCGGAAGTCTCCGAAAGGGAGGCGTTGGACGCCGTAATGTGCGGCGAACGGATCTCCACGTCGCAGTTGCGGCTGCCCGTGACCTGCAGCGCCGTCGGAAGCCCCGCGGGGCAGGTGAAGTTCTCGACGCGGAGTCTCTTCACGTTGTTGAGCATCAGCGCCGGGCCCTCCTCGGGGATGATCTGCACGTCGCGCAGCACAACGTCCGTCGACTCGTTGATCCGGGCGCCCGTCCGGGCGTAGATATGCGTATTCTCGACCGTCACGCGTTCGACGTTCATCTCCGGAAGGCCGTTGAAGTACATCGCACGGCGCGCCCCGCGGCACCAGACGTTCCGGATGTGGATGTTGCGGAAGGCCGGCGTCGTCTCGTCGACGGGTTTCGGCTCGAGATCCGCGGCTGCGGCCGATCCGCCCTCGGCTAAAGCCTCCGAGGCCGACTTGCCACCGTAGAAGAGGTCGAACAGCAGCGGCTCCTGCAAGATGTTGTTCATCGTGATATCCTCGATCCAGATGTTCTCGACCACCCCGCCGCGGCCGCGCGTCGACTTGAAGCGCAGTCCGACATCCGTACCCGAGAAGATGCAGTCGGAAACCAGCACGTTACGCACGCCGCCCGACATCTCGCTCCCGACGACAAAGCCGCCGTGGCCGTGGAAGACAATGCAGTCCGAGACCAGGATGTTCTCGCACGGAATGCCGCGCCGACGTCCCGCCTCGTCCTTGCCGCTCTTGATGCAGATGCCGTCGTCACCCACGTCGAAACGCGAGGAGGTCACCACAACGTTGCGGCACGACTCGATGTCGATGCCGTCGCTGTTCTGTGCGTAGTCCGGGCAGCGAACCGTGATATTGTGGACCGTCAGGTTGGTGCACATGGCCGGATGGATGTTCCAGCAGGGGGAGTTCTGGAACGTAACCCCCTCAAGCAGCACGTTTTCGCAGTGGTGCAGCGAGACCATCACCGGACGCAGGAAGTCGTGCATCCGCTCGAAATCCTCGCGCGTGGTGGCCCACGTCGAGACGTTCTGGTCGGCCCCCGACGTGGCGCCGAACTTGTAACTCTCGGAGGGATACCATGTCTTGCCGTCGTCGGAGAGAACGCCCCCCGAGGCCAGTTTGGCCTTCCATTCGCGGTCGGTGAGCTTGTCGCGCTTGACGGCCCGCCAGGCATCGCCGTTGCCGTCGATCACCCCGCGGCCCGTGATGGCGACATCCTTCGCCCCGCACGCCGAGAGCGGCGACTGGCACCGCAGCGTATTGAGCCCCTCGAAGGTGGTCTCCACGAGCGGATAGTGCGCGGGATCGTTGTCGAAGACGATCAGGGCATTCTGTTCGAGATGCAGTTCGATATGATCCTTCAGGACGATGGGGCCCGTGTACCAGACCCCCTCGGGGACCGTTACGCGGCCGCCGCCCTGCGCCGCCAGCGAATCGATGGCCGCGGCAAAGGCCGTCGTGTTGAGGGTGTGGCCGTCGCCCACCGCCCCGAAATCAACGATACTGACCGCACGCGCCGGAATCTGCGGCCGGGGGACTGCCGGCATCTCGAAGGGCAGCGCCTCCGGACTCTCGGCCGACGCCCGTTGCGACGAGCATCCCGCACCCGCCGACATCGCCGCGGCGAGCAGACAGATCGTTACATCCTTGAAGTTCATAAAGCAGGTAGTTTTATTCTGTATACTTGAAAATTTGCAAATCGGCCCTTTTCAGGTATACAAAAGTACACATACACCGCCGATCGAACCGGGAATTTTTGACGTAAACGATGTACTTTTATTCAAATCTGCGGCAAAATTACCGCACACGTTCCACCGCGACGGGTTTGCGCGCCTCGGCAACCGAGGCCTCCAGCCGGCGGAGGCACTCCTCGTCGCTCAGCCCGTCGAACCACTCGCTCCGCCGCCAGCACATCCCCATGGCATAGTCGATCCGCCCCTGCGCGTCGGGCGTCAGCTGGAAGAGGCAGCTCGTCCGGTCGTCCTGCCGCGAGACGATCTGCGCGGCCGGTAACGCCACGGCCAGCCCGACGCTCTCGCGCGCCCACTTGAGCGTGTCGTTCTCCGGAAAGTCGCGTCCCCAGGCGGCCACCCAATCCTCGCCGCGCTCGACACGGTGCTCGGCCATCTTCATCACGCCTGTCGTGAAGAGCAACCCCCTGAAGTCGCCCTCGATGCGGTTCTCGACCTGCACCTCACCGTGGCCCGCATAGAGGATATAGCGCGACGTCATGGCGATCTCGCGGCCGCAGTAGCGCCACCCCTCGACGCGCATCTCCACGACCGTGCGCACGGGGCCCCGGGCCAGGATCCGCGCCTCGCGCCGGGCGAAATCCGTAATGTGGATCATCTTCCGCTTCGAGGCGTCCCACCCCTTGAGCGTCCCGACCCCCACCGAGCCGAAAACCCGCAGATTGTCGTAACCCGATCCGGCGGCCATCTGCTCCGCAGTCGGATACCACATCGTCTCGGCCAGTTCGAGCCGCGGGTGTTTCTTGCCATAGGTGTCGATCGTCTGCTTCTTGTCGAAGTAGATGCGGTAGGCGGCATACTCCGACTCAAAGGCCGGGCCGTGGTGGTGCAGCTTGTGATACATGTCGTCACGCGTCGAGCTGACCGTATCGGCGGCCTGCAGCGTCTTGTCGGGCTGCTTCAACCACATCTGGGCGTGGACACGGCTCGGGTAGCCGTGCCGCGCGGGGCGCGACGAATAGGTCACGCGGAACTCCCGGCTGCCGGAGATATCCGCCACGAAGGCCAGTTCGCCCAGCGGCCGGTCCAGCTGCACGGGGATGGTCTCCCCGTCGGAGGTGACCGTGGCGCTCACGGCCCAGTCCGGGATGTCGCGGATGACCACCGGACAGTCGCGCCGCTGGTCGGAGGTCGTCACCCGATAGCGGGCTTTCAGCGTTCGGGCGGTCAGGGGGCCGGACACGCAGCCCAGCAGAAGCATCAACAGCAGAATTCGTCTCATATCATTTCAGTTTTCGGATTATTCCAAGGTTTTGAGCAGCCGCTCCAGCTCCCCGCGACTGCGCAGCGCTCCCGCGGGGAGTCCGTCGGCAAAACTCTGCAGCGCCCGCTCGGGGAGCAGCTCCACGCGGCTCTCATCCACGGCCGTGAGGTCAAGCCCCAGCGTCTCGGCCAAAAAGGCGTAGACCGCCCGGCGCTTGTTGACGCCGTAGTCGTGCCGCTCGTCGGGAAGATGGACGTTACGGATCTTCGCCTCCGCACCGTAGAAGCCCCAGATGCGCTGCAGGAAGGGATATTCGAGCCGGGGATAGGTCGCCGTCCAGTCGCCGCCGTCGCTCACCACAAGCGTCGGGCGCGGAGCCATCACCGCAGCCAGCAGTTCGGGCATACAACTCCCACCGCCGGCCAGCGTCACCGGGCGACGGCTCTCGCACGGACAGCCGCCGTCGAAGTGCGACACCAGATGCACGACCGGCGCCAGCACCGCAAAGCGGCCGTCGCACAGCGCCAGCAGCAGCGCGTGGGTCGCCCCGCCCGAACCGCCCGTCGAGGCCAGGCGCGTTGTGTCGATATCGCGGCGCGAAGCGATCATCCACTCGGTGACCGCCACCGACCACAGCACCTGGATCTGCATGGCATAGTCTGCCGTGTGGGCCTCGCGCCCCACCTGCCGTTCGGAATCGCCCCAGCCGAAGATGTCCATGTCGACGGCTACGGCTCCCATGCGGGCAAAGGTAGCCATACGCATCTGCTGGTCGCGGCGGTAGCGGCCGCCCTCCCAGTGGCCGGCCGGCGAGACGATGAGCGGGTGGCGTCCCCCGGTGAGGGGCTCGTAGATCGTGCCGCAGACGTAGAGCCCCGGCAGCGTCTCGAGGGCGTAGTTGCGCGTCGCGTAGCCGTCGTGGCGGATGCGGCGCCCGAGGCGGATATCGGGATCGGCCGTCAGCGCCCGCCGGAAAGGTTCGAGTCCGAGCGCCGCGCGGGCCTCGGTCAGCAGCTGTCCGCGGCGCTGCTCCCACGATGCGCGGTCGTCGCAGAGCGATGAAAGCCAGGCGAGCAGCTTCTCGCCGTCGGCAGGCGTACGGCGGTAGTATTCGTAGGGTTGGATCGTGATGCGGGGCGAGGCGTCGTCCGGCTCGGCACGGCGCCACACCAGATCGGTCGCGCGGAGCAGATTGTCCAGACTTTCGTCCAACGAATAGGGGCGACAGCGGAATGCCGCATACGAAATCCGCACCGTATCGGGATCGAAGCGTTTGCAGGAGATACGGGTTCCGAAGCGGGATTCGAGCATCGGGAGCAGTTGTGTGAGCGGCTGCGGTGCGAACGGATCGGGTTCGGAGGCTTGCACGGCCGGTACAGCGAACGTCATGCACAGACAAAAAAGGAGGATTCGCAGCATCGGAAGAATGGGTTTCGGGGTTGGTTGCAAGGCAAAATTAGGAATTTTCGCCCACTTTATTTTGTATTTCCACAAAAAGATTCTATATTTGCACACCCTTTCGGAGCAAAAGCTCCGTGAGCGTTGTCCGGAGAGATGGGTGAGTGGCTGAAACCACCGGTTTGCTAAACCGACGTACGGGGCAACCCGTACCACGAGTTCGAATCTCGTTCTCTCCGCCAAGAAAAAACGCAAAAGATTGCAAACCCCTGTAAATCACGAATTTACAGGGATTTTTATTTTGGCCGAAATGCAGAAAAAGGCATCGAAAAGCGGGTTACCTGTGGCCTATTCGGTGTACTTTTTTCCGGGCCAAAAAAGTACACCGAATTGCTCGTAACAGATTGGTTTGCATTTGTTTGCAGTGGTCTTCCTCTTGATGTGAGACACTTGGGAAACTAATTTTGTAACCCTTAATTCGGTGTACTTATGGAAAGGACAACATTCGGACTGTTGTTTTACATTCGGCGGGACAAGACCAACAAAAAAGGCGAAGCTCCCGTGTTTATGCGTCTGACAATCAACGGAGAACGCGCTGACGCCTCGATCAAACGCTTTATCGAGCCGCACGCCTGGAACTCGGCAAAAGGAAAAGCCAACGAAAAAAGCCGCGGCGGAAAGGATTTGAACCTATACCTGGACGCCATTTCCGCCAACATTCTGCGGATTCAAAGAGACCTCGAACTCGACAAGAAAGAGGTATCCGCCCAAATCATTCTGAACCGCTATCTGGGCAAGGAGCAGTCGGACCGTCACACGCTGATGGAGGTCTTCCGCGCCCACAACGAAAAGTGCAGGGCACTGTCGGGAATCAGCCTCGCCCCGGGAACGGTGATCCGCTACGAAACTTCGCTGCGGCTGACCGAGGCGTTTCTGCGCACGACCTACAAAAAGGAGGACTGCTATCTGGATGAGATTACGCACCAGTTTGTCGAGGACTATGATTTCTACCTGAGGACGGTTCGGCGGTGCTGCCACAACACGACCACCAAGTACCTGCTGAACTTCAAGAAGATTATCCGCATTGCGCTGGCCAAAGGTTGGATGAAGAAGGACCCCTTTGCCCAGGTTCACTTTCATTTCGAGCCGGTCGAACGCGAGTTTCTCGAGAAACAGGAGCTGAAGGTGTTGCTCAACAAGGAGATCACCATCACGCGACTGGCGCAGGTTCGCGACATCTTCTGTTTCTGTTGTCTGACGGGGCTGGCCTTTATGGACGTGCAACAGCTCAAGCCCGAGCATCTGGTGGCGGACATCCACGGCAAGATCTGGATTCGCAAGGCGCGGCAGAAGACCAAGAACATGTGCAACATTCCACTGCTCGATGAGGCGCAAAAGATTATCGACCGCTACAGGGACCACCCCTACTGCCAGACGCACGGCGTGCTGCTCCCCGTATGCAGCAACCAGAAGATGAACTCCTACCTGAAGGAGTTGGCCGACATCTGCGGCATCCGCAAGAATCTCTCGACGCATTGCGCGCGCCACACCTATGCAGTCCTGCAGTTGGCGAATGGAACTGATATCTACACCGTAAGCAAAATGCTGGGAAAAGCCAAGCAAACCGTCTATACGCTTTCCCGTTTAGGCGAAATCCCCAGCTGTCGTCAAGGACGCAAAGCCTATTTCTACGAGGACGAATTGCTGGCATGGATCAACAACAGCAAAATCAAGCCGGCTCAGGAGATCAAAAAGAATGCGGAACGAGCGATTTATTGGGGAACCCGGCACGGTCGTCAGCATAATACTCTTTCCTGAAAGATTCACCCCCTGCCACGCCTTGGCAGGGGGGGGGGAGATCATTAAAATCCAGCTATTTTGACAGGCTCCTTCTTCAATCGAGTTTGTAGCGAACAACCTCCGGCAATCAATAAAACTGCGATACCGGATAAATTCCGTTGGGATAGCTCGTCTTGCCGGCAATATTTTGTACGAGTTTCGGCTCATCACCGCTGATGTCGTACACCAGGATATTTCCCGGAGAGACCACATTCTCAGCATACTCCTGCGATACAGCAACGTAGAGATACTGTTTTTCCGGATCGGCCGCCACATTGCAGTTGAGATACCGTGCCGTGGGTTCGTCGGCCGTCGTGTCGATGTATGCCGCCTCCGATTTCCATGTTTTGATCGAGGTGCGGCCGACGGTCGTCGAACCAGCAGCATGGTAGATATGATCTCCGCATAACGTAATGCCCGGAGAGTTCCTGAACTCGGCTGAGATTTCGGAACCGATAGCTTTCGTCTGAGTGATCGTCCAAGTGTCGAGATCAATAAAGTGCAGAAAATTTGAACCCTCACCCAAGCGTCCGCAGGTCCCTACGATCAATTCATGATCCCCGTTTTTGCAGATTCCACTGATGAAATCGCCTTTCGGCAATTCCAGCTCACGGTTTACCTCATCTTTTCCCTTGACAAACTCCAGAAGCTTCGTCGATGTCCAAAAACCGCTCGCACACGAATAAAGCCTATCTCCGATAACCGCCATACCGCGTGTCGAAACAATCGCTTCGAGGTTGTGTACCGGACTTCCCTGATTGGCAAGAGCATACGATCCCTTGACAATGACGTTCTCCCCGGTTTTACTATTGAAGCGAAACAGCCCTTGCTCATCTGAAAAATAGATGTTTTCCTCATCCATCACTACAATATTTTTCAGCGACATTACCTGCATATATTCAGATTCTCCATTTGTCTCGGGAGGTCGAAGGAATTGAAGCTGGTCGCATGTGAAGACTTTTTCCTTCTTCAAGGTTACGGCATCGGCAATGATCAGTGCGCCGTCTCCGACAGGCAGGTCATCAAAATGGAGCTGATCATCACAAAGAATGTACAGTTTGCCATCGCACATATAAAGATCTGCAGCATCGTTGCCGAGTTCCGTTCCGTTCACGCGTTTGTAAACATCCTCCTCGACCGTTCCGTCGGGAGCGATATAAGTCAGCGATCCGTTCTCGTTAGGACGTGAACCTCCATTCAAAATCAGTACGCCGTCGGGATCGGCATATCCGCCGAGTGTTTCCCCCGGTTCATTACCTCCGCCATTTCCGCCGGAACCTTCCGGGCCATCTTTACCCGAATCTTCCGAACAGGCTGTCCACAGCATCATGCAGGATATTGCGGGCAACAGATAATAAAATATTCGTTTCATCATCTAAAATATTTTACGGATTTATTTGTCGGCCGGAAAGAATGTTCCGGCCGGGAAGTTAGTATAATCTTCATATGTCTGCACTGGTTCGCCCGAGGAGGGATCGACTACCCAGATGTGGTTCGTCGTGTAAAACGGGCCCACGCCCTTGATGGTATTGACATAGAGGTTGCCTGTCGCAGGATGTACAGCCAGACCGTTGTAAAGCCTTTTGGCATCGTCGTCGCCAAATCCCGTGATGTCCGCAAACCACGCCGCACTCGGCTTTTTGACCGTTACCGTACCTCCCTGATCGTCGGGGTCTTCCTGAATCACGGAGAAATCCAGATGGTAGATCGTCGTACCCTCGGCATAGTAGAAATCGTCTCCGTGAGTGGCGAATGCTACGCCCGATGCCCCGATATCCTTGAGTTTCGCTTCTCCGACACGACGCTGTTCAATTCCATTGGGATCGGCAGGATCGACTTTCCCGATAGCCAGGTTTCCCAATCCGAACGAAAAGAGCCAGAGTTTACCGTCGTCGGAACTCCGGATACCGTAGACATTGCTCAGGTCGTACTTCGGGACATAGGGCAATTTGATTTTGGTGATCCCGTCCTTTTCCGGGCCGATTTCCCACAGATACGTCCCTAGCATAGAGGCCTTATATGAGTAGATTTTGCCGTTCAATACGGCAAACGGAGTTTGTGGGGCACCATCCGAGCCTTCGATCTTCGTCAGCGTCGGATTTTCCTTGTCGGAAATATCGAGCCTGTAAATACCGACCTTGTCGCGAAGGTAGATATGCTGCTCGTCGAGCACGGCGATATGCGTGGGCCAGTCCAGCGTCGAAAGCTGCTTCTTGCCGAACGAGGCGACCTTTTTCAGCGTCTTGGCATCCATGACTACCAGCATCCCGTCGTTTTCGAATTTCGTGCCGACCGCATTCTCATCGCCGTTCTGGGAAATGACATAGATTTTGCCGTCGTGGAAGGCCATGTCCTGCGCGACATTGCCCAACTCGGAGCCGTTCACCGTCTTGTAAGCGTCGTCGAAAACGTAACCCTCGGGCGAGATCCAGATCAGCGAGCCGTTTTCGGTCGTCATATTGCCTTCGTTGAGCACGAAGGCGCCGTTAGGATCGTCGAAGGCATTGAGGCAATAGAGGTCGACCGTCGCCGAGACCGTTTCCGTCCCGCCTCCGGTTGCCGTAAGGGTCAGCGTCGCTTTTGTCTGGGCATCTTCCGTTGCCGTAATGTCGATGCTTCGATCGCTTTCGTCGATCGTAACCGTCCATCCCTCGGGAAGCGTCCCCGCCGAAACCGACGAAACGTTGGTCGCCGAGTAGGTCAACTCCAACGACTGCCCGGGGACGACGAATAGCGGCGTATCGGCATCGGTCCGGGGCGTCAGTTCGAATTCAGGGGACGGAATCACCTCCTCCTTGTCATCGCTGCAACTCGTGGTACACAGCACGGAGGTCAGCAGCAATCCCCAAAGTAACAATTTCCGTTTCATTTCTTTTCCAATTTAAATTAAATATCATTTTTTCAAAGTGGAACTTTCGATGCTTATCTCCAACAGGTGCAGATCCTCAACCCCCATGACTTCCGTAGAGTTTTCTCCGAGCCAGCCGTTCTGCTGATTGACGCCCGTGTAAATACGGATGAAATCCGCACCCGGAAGGTCGACCGGATTGCCTTCGGCATCCACGGCCCATCCGATGTCGATGGCCGACGCATCGGCCGTGTTCGTTTCGTTGTCGGCATAACCGTAAGCGAATTTGTAGAGTGCGAAGTTATTTCCTTCGCCGGAGAGGTCGAGTCCGTTCTGAGGCAGCCGGGTTCCCTCGAACGTCAGTTCATTCCCCTCGACCCATTGCGGAAAGTACGGCTGTGCATGGTATCCGTTTTTCGCAATATAGCCGCTGCCGTTTTCGCTGTCCGTCCAACGGATATACTTCTCCGCATCGGCGGGAGTTTCCGTCTCCGGACGGTAATAGGTGATCCGATAGTCCGTAACGGTCCGGATGTCGTTGCCCGCAGCTTGCAGTTCGTCGAACCACGCTTCCCTGCCGCCCGGATGGGCGCTGCCGGCGATTTCATACCATTCGTCGTCATCGGGGCGACCGTTGCCGTTGGCGTCGTAGGCCACCTGGATGATCCCCGGCTCACTGCTGCCGTACTCCGTATGCCCGCCGGCATTGAATGCGTTCCCCAGCACACGGAAGTCGCACAGCCCCGGTTTGTTTTCGATCGTGTGGTCGAATCCCACGACGACATAGCCGCCGTAACCACCCAGAGAGATCATCGTCCGACGGTTGTCCCTGATGGCTTCGAGTACTTTCCGGTTCATATCCTCCTGCGTGTCGCCCTCCTCGTACTCGGGCATCGTATTGGTGAATTGCCCCACGGCAGGACGATAGTCGAGGACTTTCGTCACATACGGCGAAACCCCGTCGGGAGAGGGCGTATCGGAACCCTCATCGTCGTTACAGGCCGTTACGCCGAAGAGCAACGCCGAGCCGAGCAGTGCCGGATACATGCGTTTCAACAACATTTTTTCCATTGTCTCCATAAAATTCAGGTATCAATAAAATTCGTATTCCGAAAAAACGATATGCGCCGGGATGTCGCCCGTACGGACTTTCCATTGCAGTTTTCCTTCGGGAGAGAAACAGTAGAGGTAACCCGGCGTCACGTAGTCGGTCGCATCGCACACGAATATCTCCTTCGTTTCGGGGTTCACAGCCAGTCCGTAGGGCAGGGCGATCTTCTTTTCGGAGCCGTCGGTGATGAAGTTGCCCGGCCGACGCTCGTCCGCGGCAGTGTCGTATACGGCATACGAGACCTCGTTCTTTCCCGTCGTGTAGTTCCACTCGGTGCTGATCGTGTAGAGCAGGTCGTCGTCCATGCACATCTCGCTGGCCGGGATTCCCAGGTTGCCGACGACCTGCTCCGTCGCCGCATCGATCACGAAGATGTCCGATCCCGTGCCGTAGTAGTCGCCGCGCGAGCTGACGTAGATACGGCCGTAACGGTCTTTTTCCATACGGTGCAGGTTGATGGCCACGTCGATCGTATTCACGACCTCGAACGTGCCGAGGTCGACGACCGACACCCTGCGGTCGTAGTTCGGGAACCGGTAGCCGCCCGAATTGGCCACGTAGAGCCGCCCGTTCACGACGACCATCTCTTCGGGTTGGTATCCCACGACCGTCTCGCGGGTGATGCGCAGCGTCCGTGTATCGATCTCCACGACCTTGCCCGGACGGGCGTTGGGGTCGATCTGCACCGGTCCGGCATAGGAACTGACGTAGGCCCTGTCTCCGTCGAAGACGATGTAGCGGCAGTTGGGGATGTCCACACTGCCGATGTGTCGGGCCGTGTAGACGTCCATCACCTCGACCATGTTCGAGCAGTTCACCACGACGTACAGGCGGCCGTCGTGGATGGCAATGTCGTTGCCCACATCGCCCAGCTCCTTCACCACGTCGGGGTTGCGCTCCGGATAGATGTTGCGCAGATAGCCGCCCGTGCGGAAGTCGAAGTGGTCAACGGTGCACTTGTTGCTGCCCATGTTGCCCTCGTTGACGAGGAAGAATCCCTCGATGCGCTCCGGATTCGTCGGCAGCGCGACGAATTCCGCCTCGGAGCGGATCATCGGCAGCTCCTTCCGGCATCCGGCGAGCAGCAGGACGAAGAGTGCGACAGTTATAACGCGATATCGTTTTCGCAGATTCATAATGACTTAAAAGGTATATTGCACGATCAGCCTGAAGTTGATGCCCGGCATCGGGTAGCAGACCACCACTTCGTATTGCTGGTCGAACAGATTGTTCACTTCGAGCGTCGTTTTCAGGTCGCCGCCCCACAGCCGCCAGTTTTTCGCCACCGAGAGGTCGCTCGTGTACCACGGCAGCTGATAGTTGCAGGGGATATTGGCCTGCGACGAATAGCGTTCGCCCGTGTAGATAAAGCTGTAACTCGCCTCCCACGTGCGCCATGCGGCATTCAGCACCGCCGAACCGCTGTGCCACGGGATGTAGGGAATCTGTCCGCCGTAGAATTCGCTTCCTGAATCGGTAAAGTCCTGCGCTTGCTGGTAGGTGTAGTTCAGCCGGCCGACCATCGAGAGGGCGCGCCCCGCGGTCCACTCCGTCTGCACGGCAACATCGACGCCTCGGATCTCCACCTTGCCCAGATTGACCATCGTCCAGCGGAAGAAGTTCGACGTAGGCGTGGCCACGATCTTGTTCTCCACCTCGTTGTAGTAGACGTCGGCCTGCATTTCCAGCGCACGCAGCCACGTGCGGGAGAACTCCTTCCGGTAGGTGAAGCCCGCATTGTACTGGGTGGTGAATTCGGGGTCGAGGTTCGCATTGCCCACGAACGTGTAGTAAAGGTCGTTGAGCGTCGGCATACGGAATATGCGCTTATAGAAGGCGCGCAGGTTCAGGTCCGCCCCTCCGAACGGCCGCCACGAGATGATGACCGCCGGAGTGAGTTTCCGTTTGTCGGGAGCCGTCTCGCCTCGGGTGCGGTCGCGAACCAGCGTGCCGAGCAGGCTCGCCTGCACCTCCACGCGGTCGAAGCGGAACGCCGTGGCCGCGGCCGCCAGCATCGTGTGACGGCGGGGATAGACGAAGTCGCGCAGGTCGGCGTCCAGCAGGTTGAACTGATAGTCGACCGAGAGGTTCGCCTCCCACCACGGGAAGATCGTGAAGCGGTTGGCGGCGGAGAGGTACGCCTCCTGCTGGTAGTAGCGGTTGTTCGTGTACATCAGCGACTCGTCCTTGTTCGGATCGGCCAGATAGTGCAGGTAGTCGTAAGCGTACTTGGCATTGGCCATCAGGCTGTACCATGAGGTGAAATCCTTTTTGAAGGCTCCTTGCACGAAGAAATTGGTGTCCCACTGGCGGTCTTCGTGCGAAAACTTGTTGCGGACGACAGCACCGGGGTATCCGCGTTCCGAGTTGTAGAAATAGACTTTCGCCCGCCAGTAGCCGCGGTTCATCCGGCCGTAGAGACCACCCTCCGCCCGAACGGCGTTCACGTCGCCGTTGCGCCGCACGGCGGTCGTGTCGTAACCCTCCTGCATACGGTAGGTGAACCTGTAACGGCCCGACGAACGGAGGTATTCCGCACTGAGCGAGCCGTTCACCTGCCCGCCGAGTTTCTGCTCCCAGAGCAACGCCGGATTGACGACGCCGAACGAACCGGTCTTGAACGAAGCTTTCAGACGGTGGGTTTTGCCCGCTTCGAACCGCGGCGTGCGCGATTGCAGGTAGATGGAACCCGAGGAGCCGAAGTCCTTGGCGGGCTGGAACACGGCGCTTTTCTGCCCATTGTAGAGCGTCACCGACTCCATGTTGTCGAGCGAGAAGCGCCCCAAATCGACCGTGCCGTTCTGAGCGTTGCCCAGTTCGATACCGTCGTAGAAGACCCCGACGTGGTTGGTGCCCATGCTGCGGATGTTCACCGTTTTCAAACCGCCGACGCCTCCGTAGTCCTTGATCTGGATGCCCGAGAAGTAACGCAGCGCGTCGGCTACGTTGTGCGAATTGAGCCGCTGGAGGCGTTCGCCCGAGAGCTCCTGCACGGGAATCACTTCCCTGCGGATAACATGGCCCGTCACAACGACTTCCTGTACATGTTGAAGGCTATCCAAACGCCCTTGCGCATGTACGCCGCCCGGAATACCTTCCCCCGCAAAAATCAGGAAGAATAACAAGAATCTATAATACCTGCCAAACATTTATATAAATATCCAACCGACCGATCCACGAGTACGGTTAAATCCATAAAACATTGGCAGGTCTTCTGACTGACTCCTCATCCGAAACCTTCCCGGTAAAAAACCAGTGGTACAGATTTTTCGGATGATTGAAGGAGCTTCACAGCAGCGGGTCTGTCCGGGATTCCCACCCGGTTCCCTTTTAATCCCATGACTCGGAAAGAGCCATATCCGGAACCAATCGGCTGCAAAGATAATATTTTTTTTCAGCATTCAAAATTTCTGCAACCGCGAATTTTATGCAAGTTCCCAATTATCACAACCCGTAAATATCCGATATCTCATTTCAATACAGATATTTATCCATCGCAATCCATATCCCGTATTCAGCTTTGTAACCTTCCGCCATCATAGGCTCCGACACACGGAAGAAGCGCAATTCGCCCGGAGTGTAATCAAGTTACAAGATCCGGATACCCGAGAAGGTTATTTGGCCACTGCAACGTACCAAGCCCTCGCTTCTGCTCAAGGGAGAGACGCCGCGACTGGTCGACGAATGGCAGGTTGCCCCCGTATTGTGGGATGCGGTCCGTAATGCCGTGGACGAAAGAGGGTTAAAAGGGCAGTTTATCCTGACTGAATCAACTATAATAGACGATACGGAGATCATGCATACAGGAACCGGCAGGATATCGAAAATGTCCATGTATCCGATGAGCCTTTACGAATCCGAAGAGTCGAACGGTAAGATATCGTTGAAAGAACTGTTGATATAGACGGTTCAGTTCGGAACTCTCCATTGAGGAGCTTATTTTTGCAGCCTGCCGCGGCGGATGGCCTGCATCGTTGGACGAAATGAGTAATCGGGCCAAGTTGCTGATCGCAAAGGATTATCTGGACGTTATCTGTAACGAGGATATTTCGAAAGAGGATAAGATCCGGCGCAATCCTGCTTTGACGCGGCTCATCATGCGTTCATACGCCCTCAACCTTTGCACACTGGCGAAAAAAACAAGCATACTGGCAGATGTCTCGGTTGAGATGGAAGGCTCCTCCATGAAAACTTTCGATGACTATACGAGTGCGCTGAAACGGTTTTTCGTTATTGAAGATATAGAGGCATGGTATCCCGCCATTCGGTCAGCGACAGTCATCAGAAGCGGGGAAAAACGATGCTTCGTCGATCCGTCGATAGCCATCGCGGCGATGGGCGCATCACCCCGAAGTCTGGAGGTCGACCTGAAGACGTTCGGATTCATATACGAATGCATGTGCATCCGGGACCTGAGAATATATTCACAGGCATTAGGCGGGAATTTGTCCTACTACCAGTATCGGTATGGCCTGGAAGCCGATGCGGTTTTGCAGCTGGATGACGGCAGATATGCGCTTATCGAGTGTAAACTCGGCAGCAGGGAGATAGACGAAGGTGCAAAACACCTGCCCGAACTAAAAGGCCTTGTCGAACGGCAGAATAAACAAGAAAGACAAATGCCGCTGCGGCTTCCGGACCTGATGATCGTATTGACCGGAGGAAACATGGCCTATACACGCGACGATGGGGTCAAGGTGATCCCTTCAGGTTGTCTGAAGGATTAGCCGGGAGAATTTAGTCAACGAGTTTTTTTCCTGCGAAAGCTATCGGAATTTCCTGAATATGCTCAGGTAAGAGATAATAATATCATATCTATTTTACGCACTATGGGTAGTATTCCAATAAATGTGTCTGAAAGTAACAATGGCCACATATCTGAAAAATCTGTAGAGTTACTCCTGCCTTTGTACGATTTATTTTTGGGAAGCCATTTGCCATAGATATAGATATTCCGCTCAAGATAGAGCGTGTGCAGGTCATATGAGATGACCCACAGACATAACGAGTGGTCACCTCGAAGATTGAATGTCAGATCACGGAAAGCTGCTTTCGGGAAGCGGACGTCCTGCGTGTAGAAGCGCCCCTTGTAACCCGCAGGCGTCGCTTCACACAAGTAGACGCTAAAAGTACTGAACAACCAGCGGAGAATCCTCCGCCGGTTCTCGGGATATAGACTCTCAACATAAAAGCGATGGTAGTAAATCATCTCCTGCTGCTTCAACGTAAACGATACCTCCGGGCAAAATAGGCAACAACGCCCGGAATGTGCTTTTTGTAATAGGGCTGATTCTCCCGGCACCACGTGGCGAGCTGCTGCTTCGTGGTAAAGGGACGATGCCAACTGCGTCCCGACATAATACGATCCAACTCGGGAGCCAAGCGCTCGACAAAATCTCCGACGGTCCAGCCTTCCCAGATGTGTTTCTGAAGGTCAATCATACCAAATCCATTTTGAAGTTTGACATACGGTTCATGGGCCGGTCCCATTTAGGAAAGAAGGTGCCGACCACGGGCAGATACACAGCGGCGGGACCAACCGGAGACACTTTTCGGACGATACGACCCGAACGGGTGGAGATCGTGCGAAAAGGGCTTCAAGGTGCAGGCGCGCTGCTATCTTAGCCCGCGGTCGGCACTTGCGGAATAACCTTATACCCCACTGTCAAACTTTTTGCTCATCCGGTCCAACTACAATCCGGGGAGTACGTCGCAGCGCATTCTGCAGATTGCGCTGGTTGATCCGGTAAACGAGCATTAGCAGATCATAGGCGCTGTACAGGAATTGCCGCCGATAGATCTTGGGGCGAATCAGCCGTTTTTGACGGTAATGGGTCAGCGTTTCGGGACGAATATCGAGGACTTCGCAGGCCGCATCGGCCGTCAGGAATAACGGCTCGTCGCTTTGACTGCACAGGTATTCAAAAAGCAGCAAACTTTTGCTCAAAAGAAAGTTCGTCTTGATGAGACGTTCGAGCTGTTCGGAGGAGACAAGCCGATAGATGCGGGGATTTTGTTTGGTTTCCATGAGTAACAGATTTATTGATTCAACAATTCGAGTTTCCCGCGGCGGCGTATCTTGCGGATGAACTCCTGCACCTCGGAGAGCAGGCACATGCGCCGGGCTCCGATGTTGAAGCCGACGAGCAGCCCCTGTTCGCGGAAGCGGCGCACCTGGCGTTCGCTCTGGCGGAGCAACTGGCAGACCTCCGCAAAATCGAGGATCGGATCGCCTTCGAGCTGGCTCCGGTGATCCTCCATGAAGTGTACGATCTCGAGGATCTCTTCGACCGTCCGCAGAATGCGGGACAGGTCATCCGTGTGTTGATTTTCCATCTATGTCGGGTTTGGTTTCCACGGCAAAAATGGGACAACCCCGAAACTCGTTTATCAGTGTTTGAATCAATTATATGTTTTCCCAGATCCGAAACCCGGAGATTTCTTGTTCCCGGCAATCCATCAGAGAGCAGAACAAAATTCCCATAATTTGCCGGCATCGGCAAAAATCATTATATTTGGGTCGGGAATCGACCGTTTCACTTGCCGATACGACGTTCGATTATGGAGTACATTTCAGTCGCGGCATTCGCCGCAAAGTACGGCATCGCGGAACGCACGGCCCGCAACTACTGCGCCTCGGGAAAGATCGAGGGAGCCTTCTTGACGGGCAAGACCTGGAATATCCCGGCAGATGCTACATTGCCTCAGCGCAAGCCGCGAGCCGGGCATATCATGCCGTTGTTGGAGGTGCTGCGTGAGCAGAAGACGATGCGTCTCAAGGGCGGCATCTACCACCGCACGCAGATAGACCTCACCTACAACTCGAATCACATCGAGGGCAGTCGGCTGACCCACGACCAAACACGTCATATCTTCGAGACCGACACGGTGGGTGTCGAGGGCGAGACGCTACGCGTGGACGATATCCTCGAAACCACAAATCACTTCTGCTGCATCGACATGATCATCGACCGGGCCACGGAGCCGCTCACCGAGGCTTTCATCAAGGAACTGCATGCACAACTCAAGTCCGGCACGTCGGACAGCCGCAAGGAGTGGTTCGCCGTGGGCGAATACAAGCGTCTGCCCAACGAGGTCGGCGGCATGGAGACTACACCTCCCGAAGAGGTACACCGCGAGATGAAGCGACTCCTAGCAGAGTACAACGCCCGGCGGAGCAAGACGCTCGACGACATCCTCGACCTGCACCTGCGTTTCGAATGCATCCACCCGTTTCAGGACGGCAACGGCCGTGTCGGACGCCTTGTGATGTTCAAGGAGTGTCTGGCGGCCGGCATCGTTCCCTTCATCATCACCGACGACCTCAAGATGTTCTACTACCGTGGTCTGCAACAGTGGCCCGCCGTGCGTGAATATCTGCGCGACACCTGCCTCACGGTGCAGGACAACTACAAGGCGTTGCTCGACTACTTCCGAATCCCCTACTGAACCGCCAGAACAATCTCCAGGCAAATTACACAATCAGAGGTATCCGGGTGGACACAAACGACTATCTGCCGAACTAAATCTTTGATTTATTTATATTTACACACAGTATACTACTTACAAAATTCGGCAAAAAAATCCGCAGGTTCGTTTCCAATTCGGTTGCAAAATCAGGGAATTTTAGTAACTTTGTAACAACCAAGTGAATACAAGGGAAAACAGCGAAAAAAGGTTGTGGCCTATTCGGTGTATCTAAAAATTTTTACAATCTTAACATATTGATATATTGGCAATTACGATATGGGTTCAGTTATCGTTCTCTCCGCCAGGTCCGCGGATCGACCAGACAAAAAACGCTGCAAATCACTTGATTTGCAGCGTTTTTTCATATCTTTTGCCCCGGTTCACCGTCTACGACCGGTCGAGCGGACAAACGCCGCGAAACGCTTCAGACCCTCGTCGAGTCGCGTCCGCGGGCAGGCGATGTTCCAGCGCATGAAACCCTCCCCTTCGGCTCCGTACATCGTTCCGGCATTCAGCCACAGCCCGGCCTCGTCGACCAACCACCGTTCGAGCTCCTCCGATGCAAGTCCCAGCACCCGGCAATCCATCCAGACCAGATAGGTCCCTTCGAGCTCCGCAATCGGGAAGTCGGGCAGCTGCTCCCGGCAGAAAGCCCGCATGTGCCGGTAATTCGCATGGAGATAGCCGACCAGTTCGTCGAGCCACTCCCCACCCTCGTTGTAGGCCGCACGCGTGGCAATGACCCCGAACGGATTGACGTCGCAAACCTCGTTGTCGTTGATGGCCCGGTCGATTCGTGCCCGCAGCCGGTCATCCGCACAGACGATGTTCGCAATCTGCAGCCCGGCGATATTGAACCCCTTGCTCGGAGAGACACACGTCACGCTGTGGCGCAGGAACTCCTCCGACATCGAAGCAAAAGGCGTATAGCGATGCCCCTCATAGACCAGTTCGCAATGGATCTCATCGGCGACGACCAGCACTCCGTGACGGATGCAGATCTCGCCCAGGCGCTGCAGTTCGTCGCGCCGCCAGACCCGCCCGACCGGATTGTGCGGATTGCACAACAGCATCACCTTCACCTGCGGATCGGCCGCCCTGCGCTCCAGATCCCCGAAATCCATCTCATAGGTATCGCCAACGGGCCGCAGCGGCGACGTGACCGTCTCGCAGCCGTTGTTGCGGATCGACGAGAAGAAGCAGTTGTAGACCGGCGTCTGCACCAGCACCTTGTCGCCCGGACGCGTCGCGGCCTTGATGATCGCCGAGAGGGCCGGCACCACCCCCGACGTGTAGATCATCCACCGGCGGTCGAACGTCCAGCCGTGACGCCGGGCGAACCACCCCGTAACGGCCTCGTAATAACTCTCCGGAACCCGCGTATAGCCGAAAATCCCGTGTTCGACCCGTCGCCGCAGCGCCTCGACAATCGCCGGAGCCGTCCGGAAATCCATATCGGCCACCCACATGGGCAGCACGTCGTCTCTGTCGGCACTGTCCCATTTATAGGAGTCGGTACCGCGCCGCAAGACCGGCGTATCGAAATCGTATTTCATCGAAGGAGGGTTTTATCGGTGATCTCATACGTACCGCCGTCGCGCAGGCGGATCTCACAGTCGGCCGGAGGCAGGATGTTCCGGTCGATCGTCACCGAACCGATCGCGTCGGCCACGATCCGCCCCGACGTCGGGTTCTTGATGTTGGTGATCGCGCCGCGGATATCGGCCTGCAGGGTGGTGTACTCGAAGGCCCGGTCGCAATCCTCGCCGAACGTGCAGTTCTCCAGCACCAGATTCTCCGCATAGCAGAGCGGCTGCTCGCCCGTGATGTGGCAGTTCACCAGCCGCAGGTTCCGCGAGTGCCAGCCCAGGTACTCGCCGTTGAGCTCCGAGTCGTAGATCGTCACGTTCTCCACCTCCCAGAACGCATCCTTGGTGGTGATCCGCGCGTGGTGGATCTCGGCGTCCTTCACATACTGGAAGACATACCGGCTGTCGCTCTCCAGCCCGTCGACGTAGATATCCCGGCTGAACATGAAGGGATAGGTCCCCTCATGCAGCTTCAGGTTGCGGGCGCGGATGCCCCGGCAGCGCCAGAAGACCTCGTCGGCATCGTTCATCGTGACGTCCTCAAGGTCGATCTCCTGCATTTCGCGGAACATCTTCGGGGCGTCGATCACCGTATCGGTCATCTTCAGATGGTCGGAATACCACAGCGCCGAACGCCCTCCGACGTCGAAATAGCAACGGTCGATCCGGAAGCCGTGCACGTGCCAGAAGGGGTAGTTGCCCTCGAAACGGCAATCGACCGCCTCGATGTTGCGGCACTCCTTGATGGCCGACTCCCCGGCCCGGACAATCACCTGCTCCAAGCGCAGGTCATGGGAACCGAACAGGGGTCGCTCGCCCCCGAACTCCCGATTTTTAATCACTTCCATATCTCTTGATTTGAATTTGTCGGTTTTTCGTCCTTGCTCCCGCAAAGTTACGGGAGATTGCGCCGAATCGCTGTAGACGAATTACGGATAATATAACCACGATTACTGAAGCCGCTTATCGCCGCTTGAGCCACCGTTTGCCCGCCAGCCGGACCAGGAAGATACCCCCCCGGAAACACAACTCGACACACATGGCGATCCACACGCCCTTCAGCCCCAGCGTCGGGGCCAGCCACGCCGCCAGCGAAAGCCGCACGGCCCAGATGCTGAAGAAGTTCATCAGACACGGCACCATCGTGTCGGCCGCCCCGACAAAGACGCCGTAGGCGACGATCGAGGCCGCAAACATCGGTTCGGCAAAGGCCTCGATGCGCAGGGCCATGACGCCCAGCTGGCGGATCTCCTCCACGGGCGTCATCAGACCGATGATCTGCGGGGCGAACAGATACATCAGCACACCCATCACCCCCATGATCCCCATGCCCGTCAGAACGGTGATCCGGGCAAAGCTGCGCGTGAGTTTCAGCCGTCCGGCCCCGATGCTCTGCCCGACGAGCGTGGTAGCCGCCTCGGCAATGCCGTAACCGGGCATGTAGCAGAGGCTCTCGGCCGTCACGGCAAACGAGTTGGCCGCAATGGAGAAGACCCCCAGCGGCGCCACGATGACCGTGGTCATGATCTGCGCGCCACAGATGACCGCATGCTCCATGCACATCGGGAAACCGATGCGGAAGGCCCGCTTCAACGTTTCGGGCCGCGGGCGGAAACTGCCCCGCTCGCCGCTCAGCCGCAGCGTCTCGGAGCGGGTCCACAGATAGCGGAGCAGCGCAGCCGCAGCCACCACCTCGGCGGCCGCCGTTCCCAATGCGGCGCCGCATACGCCCAGTCCGGCTCCCGGCACGGTCAGCGTCAGCCCCGCCAGGTCCCATTCGCGCGTGGGGAAGATCAGGAAGAAGTTGAAGACGACGTCCAGCGCACACATCGCCACCCCCATGATGCTCGGGATGTGCATGTTGCCGCTGCAACGCAGCATGCCGCCCGCCAGAAAGTTCATCTGCAGGGCCGGCAGGAAGAGCGAAAAGATGCAGAAATAGAGCGATGCATCCCGCCGGATCGAGGGGTCGCCACCCAGCCACGCGGGCAGCGGCCCGCTGATGGCCGCACCGACGGCCGCCAGCAACAGACTGAAGAGCAGCGTGGCGGTCATCGACTGCCGCACCACGGCACGGGCCCCCGCCAGATCGCCGGCCCCGATCCGATGGGCCACCTGCACGGAAAATCCCGACGTGACGGCCGCACACAACCCCCAGAACAACCATGTCGTGGTCGAGACCAGTCCGATCGAGGCCGAGGCCTCGGCCCCGAGATGCCCCACCATCGAGGCGTCGATATACTGCATGAAGATGGACGACAGCTGCGCAATGATGGCCGGGATGCTGAGCCGCACGGTCAGCTGCAGGCGCTCCCTCAAGGTCATGGCCCGCCCCGTGCGAATCAGAATCAGCAGTTCATTGGTCCGTTTGGCCAGTCTCATCGTTCGTTCCATTTTCGATCCCTTATCATTGCGGCACCCCGGCAGGAACCGGCAGATCCCTGCCATCCTCCGGGCACTCCTCGGTAAACGGTTCGCCGGACGTTTTATTGCATCGCCGATCCGGTTCCTCGTGCAGGAGTCCGTTTGCGCGGGGCAAAGATCGCAATTTTTCGCCGGATCCGGTGTAGACGGATTACGGATTTATCGCCCCTTTATGACCCCGATTACAGAACCGGCCGCCGGCCGGCCTCGCCGGAGAGTCGGCCCCCGGAAAAGGCAAATCCGTAACGCGGGTTATAAACCGCCGGCATGTTCCGTAAGAAAGGTTATCGGAATCCGGCCATTCCTGCGTATCTTTGCAGCAGTAAACAACAAGCAGGATGGAAACAACGATGGATTCCCGAACCGTCAATCTGGATACGGTCGATCAGTACAACCGCCTCTACGGGCTCGAAACCCTCAACCCGCTGGTCAGCGTCGTCGACCTGAACAAGGCCACCCGACGCGTCGAATACACCCGCTGGAACTACGGCATCTACGCCCTGTTCCTCAAACTGGAGAAGGCCTGCGACATCTGGTACGGCCGCCAGCCCTACGACTATCAGGAGGGTACCGTCGTCTGCTTTGCGCCGGGACAGTCGACCGAAATCATCACCACATCCCCCAAAACGCAGATCAACGCCTACGGCATCCTCTTCCATCCGGACCTGCTGGCCGGCACCGCACTCGGAAAGAACATCAAACGCTACTCGTTCTTCGACTACGAGGCCAACGAGGCGCTGCACCTCTCCGAAGAGGAGCGCAACGTCATTCTCGACTGCCTGAAGATCATCGGCACGGAGCTGCGCCACGACGTCGACCGCTACAGCCGCAGGCTGCTCGTCAACTACATCGAACTGCTGCTGAACTACTGCACGCGCTTCTACGAGCGGCAGTTCACCATGCGCACGAAGGCCAACAGCGACATTCTGATCCGCTTCGAGCGGCTGCTGGACGACTACTTCGAGGGCCACACGGCCGAACGCGAAGGGCTTCCGTCGGTGCGATTCTTTGCCGACAAGCTCTGCCTGTCGGCCAACTACTTCGGCGACATGCTCAAAAAGGAGACCGGACACACCCCCCAGGAGTACATCCAGGAGAAGATCATCGAGGTGGCCAAGGAGCGCATCGACAACACGCAGCAGACCGTGAGCCAGATCGCCTACTCGATCGGTTTCCAGTATCCGCAACACCTCTGCCGGCTCTTCAAGAAGCGCGTCGGATGCACGCCCAACGAGTACCGCATGCGAAAGACCGACTGAGCGCCATGAAGCCCTCGACGCTGGATATCAAAACCGTATGCGAATGCAACCGCAGTTTCAACTGCCAAACGCTGCATCCGCAGATCAGCGTGATCAACCTGCAGCACCCCGACCTGCAAGAGGATGCCGTGAAATTCGAATTCTACGCCATCCTCTTCATCGAAAAGTGCAACGACGGCTGCTGCGGCTGCGGCCGCCGGTCGGACGACTACACCTGCGCCACGATGGTCTTCCTCCAACCGGGCGAGATCTTCCGCATGAGCGAAGCCGGGGCGCTGCCCGACAAGGGGTGGCTGCTGGCCTTCGCTCCCGACCTGCTCCACCGCACCACCCTGAAGAATCACATCCGCAACTACACCTTCTTCTCCTACCGCAAGCAGGAGGCCCTGCACCTCTCGCAGCGGGAGGCCGCCACCGTCACCGATTGCATGGAACACGTCGTCGAGGAGCTGCGGCACGCCGTCGACACCCACAGCGCCACCATCCTCTCGCGGCTCATCGAACTGATGCTCGACTACTGCACGCGCTTCTACGAACGACAGTTCATCACGCGCGAAGCGAAGAACAAGGCCCTGATCGACCAACTCGAGGCGCTGATCGACCGATACCTCCTTTCCGGCGTTCGGTGCGGCTCCGAGGGGATCTCCCCGCAATACTGTGCCTCGGAACTGGGGCTTTCGGTCCCCTACCTCCAGGATCTGCTGAAATTCGAGACCGGCAAGAGCCTCGACGAATATTTCCAGTTGAAGCGGCTCGATGCGGCCAAAAGCCTGCTGCTCAGGGCCGAAAACTCCCCGGCCGCCGTCGCGCATCATCTGGGATACGCCAACGTACAGTATTTCAGTCTGTTGTTCAAGAAGATGACCGGTTTTTCGCCCAACGAATACCGCTTCTCGAGAAATTAGGAATTGCGGCAAGGCCGGCACGTCGGGCGGCCGGAAGAAGGGGATCGGAGCCGGCCGGGGTCTCGGGATACACCGAATTGTTCCGAAAAGCCGATTTCGGACGCTTTTGCTTGCAAACATCCCACTCTCTGATGTATTTTTGCATACGCAACAAGACCAAACCCGACAACCAACATGGAGCGAATCATTTCTCACTTTACGGACGACGACCTCTACAAGTTCACGATGTGCTGTGCCGTCATCGACAACTTCCCCAGGGCACGCGTCCGCTACTCGTTCACCGACCGCGACGGCACGCGCTATCCCGCAGGCTTCGCCGAAGCGCTGCTCGAACAGATCGCCCTGCTCGAAACGCTGGTCATCACCGACGAGGAGATCGCCTTCATGAAGCGGAGCTGCCCCTATATCCCCCACTGGTTCTACAACTACCTGAAGGGCTATCGGTTCAACCGCCGCTGGGTCACCGCCAGCCAGGACGAGGAGGGACACCTCACGGTGGATTTCGAGGGGAGCTGGGCCGACACGATTCTGCTCGAGGTCAAGGTGCTGGCCATCATCTCGGAGCTCTACTACCGGATGACGGGGCAGACCGGGCGTCTCGACTACGGGGACTTCTACCGCCGCAGCCGCCTCAAGGCCCGGCGGCTGCTCGAGGCGGGATGTCTCTTCAGCGACTTCGGCACGCGCCGCCGGGCCTCGTTCGAGGCCGAGGATACGGCCGTGCGGGCGCTGAAGGACGAGGCGGCCGCGGACAGCCATACGGGACGCTTCGTGGGGACGAGCAACGTCTACCTGGCCATGAAATACGGTCTGACCCCCATCGGAACAATGGCCCACGAGTTCGTCTCGGCCATCGGCGGCATGTACGGTCCCCAGATGGCCAACCACATTGCCATGAACTCCTGGCGGCAGACCTTCCGCGGTGCGCTGGGCACCTATCTCTATGATACGTTCGGGTGGGAGATCTTCAGCCTCAACTTCTCGGAGGATTTCGCCAACCTCTTCAAGGGGCTGCGCATCGACAGCGGCGACAACCGCGAGCAGCTGCAGAAAATCGTCGACAAATACCGCTCGCTGGGGATCGACCCGCGCACCAAACAGGTCATCTTCAGCAATGCGCTCGACACGGACCGCGCCATCGAGATACAGCGTTACGCCCGGGAGTGGTGTCAGCCGTCGTTCGGCATCGGCACGCACTTCACGAACGATTTCGAAGGCATCCGGCCGTTGAACATCGTCATCAAGCTCACGGCCGCCAAGATCACCGAGGCGTGGCCCTTCTACAACGACACCTGCAAGCTGAGCGAGGACGACGGCAAGCACACGGGAAAACCCGAGGTCATAGCCCGTTTCCAGGCGGCGCTGAACTGGAAGGCCTGAGCGGCACACCCCGCAGGCAGAAACGACAGGGGCGGAACCGTCACCCGCAACGGAGTGGACGATTCCGCCCCCGCTCTTCCGGTCCGTACGGGACTTTAACTTACACAATCAAGAAATCTCATAAAACTGCAATATACTGATAATAATCAAGTTATTATAAATCG